>JAHFBW010000061.1 GCA_023249845.1 Candidatus Eiseniibacteriota bacterium | reverse complement strand
TGTTCGCGAAGCGCTGTTCATGTCGCTCGGACCACTCGACGGGGTTCGGGTCATGGACCTCTACGCCGGCAGTGGCGCACTGGCGATCGAGGCGCTGTCCCGCGGGGCGGTCCGAGCCGACCTGGTCGAGACGGACCGCGGCGCGCGCGCGGCGATCGCCCGGAACGTCGAGGAGCTGGGCCTCACGGATCGGGTGAAGGTGTGGCCGTATCGCCTTCCCGGAGCGCTGGTTCGGCTGGGTGACATACTCTCGGAATGCGCCGTCGTGTTCGCGGACCCGCCGTACGGCGGCGAAGATGCGCGAGCGACGCTCGCGGAGCTCGGGAGGGCCGGGGTTCTCCCGCCCGGTTGCCGGGTGGTGCTCGAGACGCATGGCAAGGACGTTGTGCCGGAATCACAGGGCCGCTTGCGCCGCGAGCGCGAGCGGCGATACGGAGAAACGGTGGTGCACGTGTACCGGGCGGGCGAGGAGCCACCGCCGGTGGAGGGCCGTGAAACATGAGACGAGCGCGCATCGCCCTGTTCCCGGGTAGCTTCGACCCGTTCACGAACGGCCACCTCGACCTCGCGCGCCGGGCGTCGGCGCTGTTTGATCGCGTGGTCATCGCGGTGGCCTACAACTCGGCCAAGGTCTCACTGTTCACTCCCGAGGAGCGGGTCGAGATGATCGAGGAGTCCGTGCGCGGCCTCCGCGGCGCCTCGGCGATGAAGTTCTCGGGGCTGCTCGTGGACTGCGCGCGCCGGATCCGCGCGCAGGCGATCATCCGGGGCCTACGCGCCGTGAGCGACTTCGAGTTCGAGTTCCAGATGGCGCTCATGAATCGCCGGCTCGCACCGCGGCTCGAGATCGCATTCCTGATGCCGAGTCAGGAGTTCACCTACTTGAACTCGACGTTGGTGAAGGAAGTGGCGCGGCACGGCGGCCGCGTGAGCGGCCTCGTGCCCGCGGGGGTCGAACGACGGTTGCGCGCTCGCTTCGCACGAACCGGCGGCAAGTGGGCAAGTACCAAGTGAGCCGAGCCCTCGAGCGCATCCGCCGCCAGGCCAAGGCGAGCCCGCGACGGCTGCTGCTCGCCGAAGCGGGCGATCCCCGCATCGTGGGCGCGGCGGCGAAGCTCGCCCGCGAGGGCCTGGCGCACGTCGGCCTGGTGGGCGATCCCGACGAGGCGCGCGCCACCGCGAGGCGAGCGGACATCACCCCAGGCGCGATCGACCTGGTGGACGCGCGCGACAGTTCACTCGTCGCGCGCACGCGCGAGGCGCTCGCGCGTGCACGAGCGGGCAAGCTCGGCGAGTCCGACCTCGCGCGCTACGCGGCCGACCCGGTCTTCCAGTCCGCGCTGCTCGTCCGCGAGGGTCAAGCGGACACGTTCGTGGCGGGCGCCGTGCGTCCCACGGCCGATGTGCTGCGCGCGGCGCTCTGGCTGATCGGCATGGCGCCAGGGGTCAAGAGCGTCAGCAGCTTCTTCCTCATGATCTGTCCCGCGACTCCGGGCGCGAGAGCGCCAGTCGCGCGTGGGGGCGCCGCTAGCCGAGCGTCCGCACTTGCCGGCGCCGCAGGCGTCGAAGTCTCCGACGAGCGCGTGCTGACGTTCACGGACTGTGGCGTGCTGCCGGACCCGACGGCGGAACAACTCGCCGAGATCGCCTGCCTCGCCGCCGATCGCCACCGCTTGCTCACGCTCGAGGAGCCGCACGTCGCCATGCTGTCGTTCTCGACCAGGGGCAGCGCGGAGCATCCGCACGTCACGAAGGTGCGGGAGGCCACCGCGCTGGCGCGTGCGCGGCGCCCGGACCTGCACATCGACGGCGAACTCCAGGCCGACGCGGCGCTGGTGCCCGACGTGGGCCGGCGCAAGGCGGCGGATTCGGTCGTGGCGGGTCACGCGAACGTGCTTGTGTTCCCCGACCTCGATGCCGGCAACATCGGCTACAAGCTCGTCCAGCGGCTGGCCGGAGCGGTCGCGCTCGGACCGATCCTGCAAGGGCTCGCGCGGCAGGCGAATGATCTGTCGCGCGGCTGCTCGCTCGAGGATGTCGTGGATGTGGCTACGGTGGCCTGCGTGCTGGCCGCCGAGGCCGATCGTCCGTCACCGCTTCGCCCGGGCGCCCGGGAGGGTTGATGCCCACCTACGTCTACCGCTGCAAGAAGGGTCACACATTCGAGCTGTTCCACGCCATCTCGGACGAGAGCGCGAAACGCTGTCCGCGCTGCCGCTCGGCCGCGAAGCGGCTGCCCGCGGGAGGCTCGGGCGTGCTGTTCCGGGGCTCGGGGTTCTACGCCACCGACTACCGGAGCAAGAGCTATCGCGAGTCCGCGAAGCAGGACGCTTCGCCAGGCGGCGCGGCGTCCTCGGAGGGCGGCGCCAAGGCGGAGAGCGGAAGCAAGGCGTCGAGCGAGATGGGCGGCTCCACCGCCGGCAAGCCGGGCGCCAAGAAGGACTCGTGAGCAAATCATGAACGCGCCACTCACCGCCTACCTGTTGCGGCTCCATGGCGGACAGGCCTGGCCTGCGCCCGGTGCGCCGCTCGAGTGGCGGCCCGACCACGTGCTGCTGGACGACGTGGACGGCACCGTGGCCGCGCTCGCGTTCGAGGCCGCGGGTGGCACACGCATCGCGTGCGAGCTGGCGCTCCTGGCCCCGCAGCGTGAGGGCAGCGGTCCGGACGACCTGGAGGACCTGCGCTTCCTCCAGAGTTTCGCGAGCGCCTGCGGGGCCCACTTCGTGCGGCCCGGTGCGGGCACGGCAAGCGGCATCCATCGCCATCGGTTCGCAGCACCCGGGCGCGTGCTCGCGAGCATGGTGCCGGGCGCGGCGGCAGCAGGCGCGCTCGCGATGCTCGTACTCCCCGCGTGCGCCCTCGAATGCGCCGCGAGCATGGCGGGCGAGCCGCTGCTGCTCCATCGCCCGCGAGTCGTGGGCGTCGAGTTGAACGGCGTGCCCGATCCGGGCGTCACCGGGCTCGACGTGCTGCACGCGATCGAACGCCGGCTCGCGGGCGAGGGCGGAGGCGCGGTGCTCGAGTTCTACGGCGTGGGACTGTTGTCGCTGCCCATGGTGGACCGGTTCTCGCTCGCGATGCGCGCCGGCGCGATCGCGGGCTCGCTCGCGGCGCTGTTCCCGAGCGATGAGCGCACGCGAGCCTGGATGCGCGATTGCGGCCGCGACGTGGACTGGCGGCGGCTCGAGGCGGGGGACGCGGCCTACGACACGACGGTGTCGCTCGATCTCTCCGGCGTTCGCCCGATGCGCGCGGACCTGCCGCGCGTGTGGGTGGGGCCGTTCGCCGAGGATGAGGACGTGCACGCACTCGCGCGCTGCCTCGCGCGCTCGCCGCGTGTTCCGGAAGTGCCGATCGACATCGTGGCCTCGGGGCGCGTCTCGCTGTCGGCGTGGGCGGAATCGAGCACGATCGCGGCACTCGAGGCGGCGGGCGCACGCGTGCTGGACCGCGCGGATCCCGCGGCCGGCACCACACCCGCCGAGGCCACGGTGCTGGGCGGGGACCCGCAGGACGACGCCTACCGCGAGCGCGGTGTGTGGGCGTGCGCTGCGATCCTGACCGGCCACACGCCCGCCGAAGCCATGGTGAGCGCGGGACCCGCGAACCCGCGACTCGCGTCGGTGCGCGAGGACGTGCTCGAGCCCGCAGGAGGAATGGCCGAGAAGGGATCGCATCACCGTCAGGCGCCGCTTCCGCCCGAGCACGAGGGACCATTCCGTGCGCACGTGCTCCTGGACGCTGGCGACGACACCGGAGCCGTGCGATTGCTGCCGTGGGGACCTCGCGCGTGGGTGGCCCGCGCGGACGCCGAGGAACTCGCTTCCGCGCTGTTCCGCCCCATCGATCCCGAAGCACCCGCTCGCGCCCGCTCGCTGCCGCCCTGTGTCGTCGTGGCCGGCGAGAACTACGGCGGGGGCCGGCACTCGGAGGCGGTCGCGCGCGCCAGCGCCGCGCTCGGCATCCGCGCCGTGATCGCCACCTCTTATGCGGGTGGCCACGATCGCCTGCTCGCGCTCCACGGTGTGCTGCCGCTCACCTGGCTCGAGTCCGGCGACCGGCACGAGGTGCGCCGCGGCGACGAACTGGAGATTCCGCCCCCGGGCGGGCCACAGGGTCCCGGGGCGCGCGTCGCCGTTCGTCATCTGACGCGCGGATTCTCGTTCGATGTGCGCTGCGACCTCGATGTGCCGCTGCGCGAGCTGGCGCGAGCCGGCGGGCTCCTGCGCGCGGTGCGTGCCGCGCAGGTGGAGGGCGCATGAAGCACTGTGCGTCATGGCGGATCCACCCGTGCTGATCGACCTCGCTCGCATCCATTGTCAGTCGGGCAAGGGGGGAGCCGGGTGCATCAGCTTCCGGCGAGAGAAGTTCGTTCCCAAGGGCGGGCCCGACGGCGGCGATGGCGGCAAGGGCGGCGACGTCTGGCTGGAGGTGGACCCGCACGTGCGCACGCTGCTCGACTGTCGCGAACGACCACAGTATCGCGCGGGGGGCGGGCGCGCGGGCTCGGGCAACAATCGCACCGGCCGGAACGGTGAGGATCTGGTCGTGCGCATTCCCCCCGGCACGGTGGTGAAGGATGCCGAGACCGGCGAGCTGCTCGCGGACATGGTGGCACCCGGCGAGCGATTCTGCGCCGCGCGCGGCGGGCGCGGCGGGCGCGGCAACGCGCGCTTCGCGACCGCCACCCACCAGGCGCCGCGGCGCGCGGACCCGGGGGAGGAAGGTACGGAGCGCACGGTGGAGCTCGAGTTGAAGCTGATCGCCGACGTCGGCCTGGTCGGGCTGCCCAACGCCGGCAAATCCACGCTGCTCTCGCGCATCAGCCGCGCCCGGCCGAAGGTGGCGGACTATCCGTTCACCACGCTCGAGCCCAACCTCGGCATCGTCGCGATGGACCCCGAGCGCACGTTCGTCGTGGCCGACCTGCCGGGGCTGATCGAGGGCGCGAGCAAGGGCAAGGGGCTGGGGCTCCAGTTCCTCCGCCATGTCGAGCGCACGCGTGTATTGGTGTTTCTGCTCGACGTCTCGGGCGATGACCCTCACAGCGAACTCGCACTCCTCGAACGCGAGATCGCAGGCTACAGTGCGACGCTCGCTGAAAAGCCGCGCCTCGTCGTGCTGAGCAAGGCCGACCTCCTGCCCCCCGGGCAGCGGAACGGAGCCGGCGCGAGGCTCGGCCTACCGCAGGCACGGTTGATCAGCGCCCAGAGCGGCGAGGGCGTACGCGACCTGCTGGAAGCGCTGTGGGCGATGTTGCCCGTTGTCGCGAGCCGTGAGACCTCCGAAGCGGGCGGGCACGATGGCGAATGACGCTCCGAGCGGCCGCGACTTCGCTGGCAAGAAGGACTATGTCCGCCAGCTCGAGCAGCGCCGCGATCCCGAGGCGCTGGCCTTGCTCGTCCAGTGCCTGAGCGACGAGTCGGGTTACCTGAGAGACCTGGCGGAGGGGGCGCTGCTCCGCCTCGGTGGCCGCGCCGCGGAGCTCGTGCTGCCGCTCCTGTGCGAGGGGCTCTGGTATTCGCGTTCGAGCGCGGCAAGATTGCTCGGGGGGCTCCGGCATGCGCCGGCCGTGGCGCCGCTGCTGGATCGCGCGGAGGATCCGGTCGAGAACGTGGCGCGCGAGGCGTTCGTTGCATTGGCCGCGCTCGCGCGGACCGGAGCCAGCGCACGAATCGCGTGGGAGCTTCACCGTCTGCCGGCCGAGCGCCGGCTCGCCCGGCTGGCACGATTGCGGCATGTGGATCGCGCGGTGGCGACCCGGGTCGAGCGACTGATGGGGCTCGAGGAGGTCGTGGCAGCGCCAGATCCAGACACGCTTCGAGACGACGCCCCCGGGATCCCGCCCCCGGAGGAGGGAATCGATTGGCAGACGAACAACGCCCCACGCAGCCAGACTCGTTCGCAGCCGGACGGAGGCGAGCCATCGTCGCGCTGAGTGGAACGCTCGCGGCTCCGGCCGGCACGCCCATTCGCACGCTGGCGCCGGAGGATGCGGACTATCCCGCGGGCCTTCATGCGCTTGCGGATCGCCCGCGTCGGCTCCACGTGCGAGGCGCCGCGCTGCCTCTGGCGGAGCACGCGGTCGCCATCGTCGGCGCGCGCGCGGCCACGCCGTACGGTCGTGGTGTGGCCGAACGCCTGGCACGCGACCTGGCGCGTGGCGGTGTCACGATCGTGAGCGGACTCGCGCGCGGCATCGACACCGCCGCACATCTCGGCGCGCTCTCCGCCCCGGGGCGCACCGTGGCGGTGATCCCCTCGGCGCTCGACCAGGTGACGCCCGCGTCGCACGCGGCACTCGCCGAACGCATCGCACAGTCCGGTGCTGTCGTGAGCGAGGTCGCGATCGGCGGTCCGTTCGGTCGGGGTGCGTTCGTGAAGCGCAATCGCCTGATCGCCGGGATGGCCGCCGTGACGGTGGTCGTTGAAGCCTCTGCAGAAAGCGGCGCGCTCGCGACGGCATCGGTCGCGCGCTCGCTCGGACGCATCGTACTCGCGGTGCCCGGGGACGTGGATCGCCCGGGCGCCGCGGGCACGCTCGCGTTGCTTCGCTCGGGTGCCAAGCCGTGCGCGGACGCTGGAGACGTGTGGGCCGTACTCGGGCCGATCACCAACGCAGACGACCCGGACGCGCGGCTCCGCTCCCAGCTCGGCGCATCGCCGCGGGGTGTCGAGGAGCTATCGCTCGCATGCGGCACGGAACCGGGCGAGACGCTCGCTCGTTTGCTGCGCATGGAGTGGAGCGGCCTCGCGACCGCCCACCCGGGCGGACGCTGGTCGGAGCGTCGCTGATGCGCGCCGATCACGTCGCCCAGACGCTGCTGCTGCGGGGCATCGCCGGAGCGCTCCGGTTCACGCCACGGCCGCTGGCGCTCGCCGGCGGCGCCGCGCTCGGGTCGTTGCTCCGGCTTGTGGGTGTGCGCCGCGCCGTGGCGATGGAGAATCTCGAGCGCGCATTCCCGGGACATGACGACGCCTGGCGACGCTCGGTGCTCGCGGCGCACTACCGCGAGCTCGGCCGCGTCGCGGCGGATTACGCGCGAATGCCGGAGCTCGTGCGCGCACCGCGCGAGCAGGTGTTCGCGCCGTGGATCGGGGAGGAACACATCCACGCCGCGCGCGCTCGCGGTAAGGGCGTGCTGTTCGTGACCGGCCACTTCGGCCACTTCGAGCTCCTGGGCGCGGTCGCGGGCCAGATGATGCCGATGGCGGTCATGGTGAAGCCGCTCTCGAACCCGGGTGCGGACGCCTGGCTCTGGAAGCTGCGCTCGAGCGTCGGCGTGGAGCAGCTCCCGATCGGCGCCGGCGTGCGCGGGGCGTTGAAGCGGCTTCGCGCCGGCGGCGCGGCGGCGATGCTCGCCGACCAGGACGCGCGGCGCGACGGCGTATTCGTGCCGTTCTTCGGCACGCCCGCGAGCACGCCCACGGGACCCGCGTGGCTGTCACTCGCGAGCGGCGCGCCGCTCGTGTTCGGCACCTGCCTGCGCGGGCCGGACGGTCGCTACGAGGCGCGCTTCCTGCCGCCGATCCTGCCGGTCGGCGAGGCCGACGACGCGCGGGCGGTGTACGAGCTCACCCGGCGACACACCGCGCTCCTCGAACATGCCATCTGCGAACGGCCGGAGTCGTGGTTCTGGCTCCACAAGCGGTGGAAGACTGCGCCACGGACGAGGGGGGAGTCCGCCTTCGACGATCCGCTGCCGAACGAGCCCGTGGCGGCGGCGGACGAGGAAGAGGCGCTCTGATGCACCGATTCGAGCTGCGCGTTCGCTACGCCGACGTGGACGCGATGGGCTGGGTCTACTACGGGCATTACCTCCGCTGGTTCGAGATCGGCCGCGCCGAGCTCATGCGGTCCATGGGTCGGAGCTACCGCGACGTCGAGGAGCGAGACGGCGTCCTGCTGCCGGTGCTCGACGCGCGCTGCCGCTACTTCCGAGGCGCTCGCTACGACGAGCACGTCACGCTCGAGACCGGCGTGCTTGACGTGGGACGCGCGACGCTGCGCTTCGGCTATCGCGCGCTCGGCGAGGACGGCGCGCGGTGCGCGCTCGGCTACACCGAGCACTGCGCCGTGGATCGGGCCGCGCGGCCCGTGCGCCCGCCGGCGGAGCTGGCAGCATTGCTCGCCGCCGCGCCGCGCGCGGACGACGAGCTGCAGCGGATGTTCGGTCGCGGCGCAGTCAACGAGCGCTAGCGCTCCGTGCGCGCGGGCTTGTCAGCCGGCGCATGACTCGTGAACCCGATCGAGTCGGACTTCTCGGCTCCGGCGCCGAGCACCGTGATGATCCCGAACTGCTTCTCGTAGTTGCCGAGGTTCTGCTCGAGCGCCGCGAGCAGGCTCTTCGCGTGCTGCGGCGTCATGATGATGCGCGCGAACACGCGCGGCTTCTGGAGCCCGGGCATGGCGCGTGCAAAGTCGAGGATGACCTCGGATGGCGAATGCGCGATGAACACGAGGTTCGAGTAGATGCCCTCGGCCTCGCGCTCGTTCAACCCGATCTCGAACGTGGGGCCGGGTGGTGGCTGTTCCAAGGGGTTCTCCGTTCGCGAGGGGAGGCCGGCGGGGGGAACGGAGGCTAGGCAGGGACGCGGGATGCGGTCAAGGACGTTGCGGAGTCGGCCGATACCTCGGGCGGAGCCCTTCCATGAAACCCACCGCCTCGCGACCCGAGCCCGCCTCACCCGAGCCCGCGCCCGACGTCGAGGCGCTGCGGGCGCTGCTCGAGTGCGAAGCTGACCTGGATGCGCTCGAGCGTGGGCTGCTCGCGGCCGCCGTCCACCCGGTCACCGGTGGTGCCGACGGCGCGTGGTGGATGCGATGGGATGAACGCCGCGGTCGGCTCGAGGGCTGGCGCGCGGCGGAGGAGCCGCAGCGTGACGTCCCGCTCGCGAGTGCCATCGCGCGTGCGCGTCGCGCACCGCCCTCGGTGTCGCCCGAGAGCGAGCGCGTGCGCGCCTGGTCGCGCGAGGTGAAGGACCTGGCGGGCGCTTGCGAGGTGGCGTGGCGTACGGGTTCACCGGCGGAGGGTCCAGGAGGCGATCTTGCCGACGCGCCATGGTCGGCGAGCGCGCGCATCGCCGCGGTGCCACTTCGTCGCGGGCCGCGCTTCCACGGCATGCTGGTGCTGGCGATTCCCGAGACACCCGAGCGCGAGCCGCAGCTCGCGTGGCTCGCCATCGCCGCGAACGCCGCACTGGCCGCGCAGGAACGCACGGCCGAGGCGAGGCGGCGCGCGCGACAGGCCGCGGCGCTCGCCGAGTTCGCGAAGGCTTGCGTCGGCGCTGCAAATGTCGCCGAGACCGTGCACGCGCTGGCGCGTCTCGCGGCGCAATCGCTTCAGGTCCGTCACGCCGCTGTCTATCGGCGACGTGACGACGGCTCGCTCGCGCTCGAGGTTGCGCACGGCCCGACGCCGTCTCGCGAGCGAGAGGCACGCGTGTTCCAGATCGCCGCGGCCGAGGTCGCGCGTGCGAGCCGTTCGCTCTCCGGAGTCGGCGCGAGCGAGTTGCCCGGGCCGGAGAGCGAAGGTGCGGGGGAAGTGAGCGTGTGGGCGCTCCAGCCGCTCCAAGCTTATGGACGTTCCCTCGGTGTGCTCGCGGCTTGGGATGGCCCCGAGCGTCCTCCCGGCCTGCACGACTGGGAGCGCGGAGACCTCGACACGCTCGCGACGCTCGCCGATCACGCGGCGCTGCTGCTGGAACACGGCCGGCGCCTCGAGGAACTGGCGGCGGCCGAGCGGCGCCGCGAGGACCTGGCGGCGAGGCTTCGCGAGCAGGACCGGCTCGCGGCGATGGGTGAGCTCGCCGGACGCGTGGCCGAGGACGCCCGCCAGCCGCTCGCCTCCATGGCGGCGCTCGCGACGCGCGCGCTCGGTGAACTCGCGGAGGACGATCCGCGACGGCGTTACCTCGAGGCGGTGCGTCACGAGGCCGAACGGCTCGAGGCGCTGCTGGAGAGCCAGAAGGAGTACGCGAAGCTTGAACGACCACGCCTGCAGATGGAAGGGCTGAATGAGCTGGCGCAGGAAGCCCTGCGCTCGACGGCCGAATCGTTCTCGCGCCGTCGCGTGCGTCTGGTGAAGAAGCTGGCGCCAGGTCTGCCGACACTGCTGCTCGACGCGGCCCGTATCCGGCGGGTCATCGAGAACATCTTCTCTTGCGTGCTCGAGGCGATGCCCATGGGCGGACGCATGCGCATCGAGACTCGCCGCTCCGGCACGTTTGTGGTGTTGGAGGTGGTGCACGACCGCGCGAGGCTCGAGGGCGACGTGCTCGAGCGACTGTTCGTGCCGTTCGGGGGTGCGCTCGCGAACCGAGCAGCGCTCGGTCTTGGTGTGGCGCACCAGATCGTGCGAGAGCACGGCGGCGAGATCCGCGTGCGTTCCGAGGACGAATGGAGCACCGTCTTCGCGGTGACGCTGCCCGTCCTCGACAACCAGGATCGCCGGCGCGGAAGCGACCGGCGGTCGGTGCGCTCCGAGCGCCGGCGGCGTCGGCCAGAAGACTGAACTCCGGCGCGTGGCGAAGCGGGAGATGAGCCGCACCGGTGCCGCTTCGCGCGCACGCGCATCCTTCCAAGTCTGCGTCGCGGCGAGGTTTGACGCTGGCTCCGCGGACGTGGTACAGGATTCAGCTGGTCGGGTCCGACCCGGTCCCACAGGCTTCGCCACCCTAGCTCAGTTGGTAGAGCACGTGACTGAAAATCACGGTGTCCCCAGTTCGATTCTGGGGGGTGGCACCATCGGCCGGCACGGCGAATCGCGACTCGAGTATCCGGTCGAGCGACCGTGCGACGCAGCAGTCGGAGCTGGTGTAGCTCAGCTGGTAGAGCACGTCACTCGTAATGACGGGGTCACCGGTTCGATTCCGGTCACCAGCTCCATTACAGCACGAAGCCGCGAGCGGTTTTGAGCTCGCGGCTTCTGGCATCGGATGTCACGGTCAGTGGAGCGCGGGACTGACGCCGATCTTTCGATGCGGCGGCGCCAGCACAGCCAAACAGCGCTTCAGGCGTGTCTCGAGATCCAACCCCGCAGTCGGACCGCACTCGTCCAACGCGAACCGCGCCTCGGCCATGCTGACGCCGAGCCTTCGCAGCCACGGGATGACATCGTCGCCTTCGCGGTACTCCTCGGCTTCCTCTGCCCGGCGCTTCCTTGCGGCGACCTCCGCTTGCTCGCGCTTGTGCTGCATGAACTGTTTCCCGTAGACGCGCTCCGCCTCCAATTGGTTGTGCGCACGGCAGCGCAGTCGGATGTTGTTCGCCTCCGAGCTGCCGCCCCTGGCCACGGGCTGGACGTGGTCCCACTCCAGGCTTCGTCGCTCGGGGCAGCGCGTACCGTCGTCACTCGTGAACGTGCATCGCCCGCCGTCGCGTGCCCAGACCTGGCGCTTCACTTCGCTCGAGATGTTTCGGACGGACTTCGAGCGTCGCGCGGTGCGCGGCCGATCCGTCGCCCCGAACTTGCGCCTCTCCAGCCGCGCGACCAGGAGATCGAGTCCAAGCTCGAGGACTTGGGCCTCGTCGGGATTCGGCTTGCGATGGGCGAGCAGCGTCCGGGCGATGCGTAGCTTTTCGTACATGGCGCCGCTCATCGTCAGCTGGAGCCTGTAATGGTCTGAGGCGATCGGCGTCACACTTGGGAGCTTTGCAATTTCTTGAAGGTGCCCCGGGGCACCTTGTGCCTCCGTTGATGCTGTGGCGGCCGTGACTCGCGACTCGCCCAACAGTAATGCCTGAGCGATCGGCTCGATGCTCGTCTCCACGGCCTGCTGCGGGCACCGGGAAGCCAGCAGTTCCTCGACTTCGAACCTGGTCTTGAACGCGGCCGCGGCCAGCAGCTCGTCGATGCTCTCGGCCGTGAGATGCGACGCGAGAAGATTGACGACGCTGAGGCTGAGTGCACCCTCCGCAACGCGTTCAAAGAGTGCCGGGAAGTCCCGCGCCGCCCGCGCGGCCTGGATGCGCTTGTAGGCCGCGTCGGGGGACAGATGCAGTCCGTGAACGCAATACGCGTGCATCGACGGATATCCAGCCTCCCGGTAGAGCCGCCGCGCCCCGACCTCCGCGATGTGTGCCAGCACGAGGGCCAGAGAGCGGTGCTCATAGGCGAGGTTCGTCTTCAGCCCGTTCAGGAGGGCGCCGTCCGTGAGATGCGCGAGCGAGTACTTGCTCATGTCCTGATCTCCTTCGAAGCCGGTGGCATCGGGGGCTTGAAGGCAGCGGGGACGAGCAGATCATCGCATGCCCGAATTCGGCGCCCACAGACGAGTGCAGAGCCCAGAAGTGGACGCGTCACGACAACTTTGTGGGACTTGCTCCCGAAACGTCGTCTCGCAAGCCCATAGGAAGCGTGACGCCGATGCGTGGGAGCGGAGTAGTGTCCGAGTCGAACGCCTTCGCCCAGCCGTCAAGCAGGAAATGTCGCGACCCGGCCGATGTGCCGGGCTACCGCCGTACTCAGCCCGCAACGAACCCGCGCCGCCGCCGCACGCACCAGTGAGCCGATGCGCCACGCCCGCGGCGCACCCGGTCCGCGACAACGGGTGCCCACGGCTGACCCGTCCGTGACAACCGTTGCGCCAGCCCACGGCGCACCCACGCGCGACGCCGAACCTCCAGCCATCGCCTCTCGGAGCCGATGAAGAGCGCAGGCCCCCCACGCTCGTGCCGGCGCGCCGCGCGGTGCGGCGCACGTGGCAGGCGCGCGTTGCGCACCAGCCTCGTGCGTGGCCCGCACAACTTCCCCGGAATCCACCCCTCGCGTATCGTCACCACGCCCATGTCCAAGGACCTCATGATCTCGGTCGCCGGCGTGCGCGGCATCGTCGGTGAGTCCCTGACTCCCGCTGTCGTCGCGCGCTTCGCCGCTGCCTTCGCGCGAAGCCTGCCCGGTGACGGACCGGTGGTGCTCGGCCGCGATGCGCGCGTCACAGGTCCCATGGTGCGACTGGCCGCGTGCGCCGGCTTGAACGCCGCGGGACGCGACGTCGTGGACCTGGGACTCGCGACAACACCCACGACGCAGCTCGCGGTGGAGCATCTGCACGCGGCGGGCGGCGTCATCCTCACGGCGAGCCACAATCCCGCGCCGTGGAACGCGCTCAAGTTCCTGAGCGCACGCGGCGAGTTCCTCGGTCCGCAAGCCGGCGCCGAAGTGAAGGATCGCTACGAGAACGACCGCGACCTGTGGGCCAGCTGGGATCGCGTCGGCGCCGTGCGCGAGGAATCGAACGCGCTGGAGTGGCACCTCGATCGTGTCCTCACGCTCCCGCACGTCAACGTGGACGCCATCCGCAAGCGCAAGCTCCACGTCGTCGTGGACGGCTGCGCGAGCGTCGGCGGCGTCGCGCTGCCGGCATTGCTCAAGCGACTGGACGCGCACGTGACGAAGCTCGACTGCGAGCCGAACGGCCACTTCACGCGTGAGCTGGAACCGCTCCCCGATCACCTCGGAGCGCTTGGCAAGGCCGTGCGCGAAGCGGGCGCCGATCTAGGTATCGCCGCCGACCCGGATGCCGACCGCGCCGCGTTCGTGGACGCAGCGGGAGTGCCGCTGGGTGAGGAATACACCGTTGCACTCGGAACGCGAGTCGCCCTCGCGACGCAGAAGGGCCCGGTGGTGACAAACCTGAGCACCTCTCGTATGCTCGAAACGGTGTGCGAGAAGGTAGGAGTGCCGCTCCATCGCACGCCCGTCGGCGAGGCGCACGTGGTCGAGGCGATGCACGCGCGACGCGCCGTGGCGGGCGGCGAGGGCAACGGCGGCATGATCCTTCCGGCCGCGCACCACGGTCGCGATGCGCTCGTGGCGATGGCGCTCGTGGCCCAGGCGATGAGCCCGGGTACGACGCTCCGCGAGCTGGCCGACTCGCTGCCGCGCTACGTGATGATCAAGGACAAGCTCGCCCGGCCGCAGGAGCCATGGGAAGGCGCCGCGGAGCGGCTGCGTCGGGCGTTCGCAGGCTGGGGCCTCGAGTCCAGCGACGGACTGCGATTCGCGCGCGGCGAGGCATGGGTACACGTGCGTCCCTCC
>JAHFBW010000060.1 GCA_023249845.1 Candidatus Eiseniibacteriota bacterium | reverse complement strand
GGAGGCCGAGGGCGAGCTGGTCGCGGGCTTCCACACCGAGTACTCGTCCATGAAGTGGGCGCTGTTCTTCCTCGGCGAGTACATGAACATGATCGTCATCAGCTCGATCGCCGTGACGCTGTTCTTCGGCGGCTGGCACGGCCCAGGCCTCATGTTCGGCACGCAGGGCTGGTTGTCGCCAGGCCCGCCGTGGATGGGCCTCGTCTGGTACCTGGCGAAGCTCGGCGCGCTGATGTTCTTCTTCATCTGGGTGCGCTGGACGTTCCCGCGGCTCCGCTACGACCAGCTCATGGGCTTTGGCTGGAAGGTGCTGCTGCCGGCTTCCATCGTGAACGTCCTGATCGCGGCACTGTGGCTCTACGCGACGGGAGCCCGCGGATGACCGTCGCCCTGTTCCTTGGCTTCGCCGCGCTGCTCGTGATCACCTCGCTCATGGTGATCCTGCACCGGAACCCGGTCACCAGCGCCCTGTTCCTGGTGCTCGCGTTCTGCTCGCTCGCCGGCATCTACCTGCTGCTGCACGCCGAGTTCCTCGGCATGGTGCAGATCGTGGTCTACGCCGGCGCGATCATGGTGCTGTTCCTGTTCGTCATCATGTACCTGAACCTCCAGCATGACGTCGAGTCGGGCGTGCAGATCGCTCTCCGGCGCGGCATCGGCTGGCTAGCCGGCGCTGGACTGCTGCTCGCGGGCGCGACGCTGCTGGGCCGTGGCCTGGCGCTCGGCCCCGCGGCGGAGGTCTCGCCCGACCAGGCGTCCGGCAACGTCGCGGCGATCGGCAAGGTTCTCTACTCGCGCTACCTGTTCCCGTTCGAGATCACGTCCGTGCTGCTGCTCGTCGCGATGGTGGGCGTGATCGTCATCGCGCGCGGCCGGGCCCGGTCGGCGAAGGAGGGCGCGTGATCCCGCTCACCTGGCTCGTGGCGCTGTCGGCCGTCGTGTTCACGATCGGCGTCGTCGGCGTGCTGGTGCGCCGGAACGCGCTCGTCATCTTCATGTCGGTGGAGCTCATGCTGAACGCCGCGAACCTGGCGTTCGTGGCGTTCGCGAACCACATGAAGTCGCTGGACGGCCAGATCTTCGTGTTCTTCGTCATGACCGTGGCCGCCGCCGAGGCGGCGATCGGCCTGGCGATCATCGTGCACCTGTTCCGGCTTCGAGAAACCGTGTTCGTGGACGAGATCCACCTGCTCAAGGGATGACCTCTTGAACGCTTCGCTGCTCGCATGGATCCCCGGGCTTCCGCTCGCGGCCGTACTCGTGAACCTGCTGCTGGGCGACCGCCTCGGCAAGAAGGGCACCGCGTGGCTGGCCTGCGGCGCCGTCGTGGCGGCATTCGCGCTCGCGCTGCGCGCCGTGCTGCAGCTCGCGGCGCTGCCCGAGCACGAACGCCATCTCTCCGAGGTGGCGTGGACGTGGATGCGTGTGGGCACGTTCTCGGTGGACGTCGCATTCCTGCTGGATCCGCTCTCGGCTGTGATGGTGCTCATCGTGACAGGGGTGGGGTCGCTCATCCACATCTATGCGACGGGCTACATGAGCCACGACCCCTCGTTCCGGCGGTTCTTCCTCTACTTGAATCTGTTCATGTTCGCGATGCTCACGCTCGTGCTCGCGGACAATTACCTGCTCCTGTTCGTGGGCTGGGAGGGCGTGGGCCTCTGCTCGTACCTGCTGATCGGATTCTGGTACGAGCGGCCGTCCGCGGCGGAGGCCGGCAAGAAGGCTTTCATCGTGAACCGCATCGGGGACTTCGGGTTCATGCTCGGCGTGTTCATGCTCGTGACCGCCACCGGATCGCTCCAGTTCGATCGCGTGTTCTCGGCGGCGCCGCATGTGTTCACCGCCGGCGGCATCACGCTCGCGACGCTGCTCATGTTCCTCGGGGCCACCGGCAAGAGCGCGCAGATCCCGCTGTTCACCTGGCTTCCGGACGCCATGGAAGGCCCCACGCCGGTCTCGGCGCTCATCCATGCCGCCACCATGGTCACGGCCGGCGTGTACATGCTGGCACGGAGCCACGTGCTGTTCGAGCTGGCGCCCGCCACGATGCAGGTCGTGGCCGTGATCGGCGCGGCCACCGCGCTCATGGCCGCTACGATCGGACTCGCCCAGAACGACATCAAGCGGGTGCTCGCCTATTCCACCGTGAGCCAGCTCGGCTACATGTTCATGGCCTGCGGCGTGGGCGCGTTTGGCGCCGGCATCTTCCACGTCATGACGCATGCGTTCTTCAAGGCGCTGCTGTTCCTCGGTGCCGGCTCCGTCATCCACGCGATGAGCGACGAGCAGGACATGCGCCGCATGGGCGGATTGAGCAGCCGCCTGCCGTTCACGCACGGCACCATGGCCGTGGCGACGCTCGCCATCGCCGGCGTGCCGTTCCTGGCTGGCTTCTTCAGCAAGGACGAGATCCTGCACGCCGCCTGGGCGAGCGGACACAAGGGCATCTGGCTCGCGGGCATCGTCGGTGCCGCCCTGACCGCGTTCTACATGACGCGACTCTACGTGCTCACGTTCCGAGGGGCCCCGCGGCTCTCGCACGAGGCCGAGCACCACCTGCGCGAGTCGCCGCCCTCGATGATCGTGCCGCTCATCGTCCTCGCGACGCTCTCCGTCGTCGGCGGCTACGTCGGCATGCCGTTCCAGGAGGGTGGCAACGCGTTCGAGCGCTGGCTGCACCCGGTGCTTTCGGCGGGCGGCCACGCCGTGCACTACGAGGTGTCCCGCGGCGTGGAGTGGACGCTCATCCTGCTCTCGGTGGGTATGGCCCTGCTCGGCATCGTGCTCTCGCTGCGCGCTTACCTGTGGGATCCCGTGGCCGCCACCGCGCTCCGGTCCCGGTTCGAGGGCCTCCACCGCTTGCTTGTGAACAAGTACTGGGTGGACGAGATCTACGACGCGATCATCGTTCGACCGTTCGTGGGCATCTCGGAGTGGATGTGGGGGTTCTGGGACGCCAAGGTGGTGGATGGCCTGGTGAACGGCGTCGGCACCACGCTCGAGGGTGGCTCTGCGATCCTGAAGCTCTTCCAGAACGGTTATGTCGGCACGTACGCGCTGTTCTTCACGCTCGGCGTGATCGCGCTGTTCCTGCACTTCCTGAGGTGAGCTTGAGCCCAGTGCCATACCTGTCGTTCCTGGTCTTCTTCCCGCTCGCGGCCGGCGCGCTCGTGGCCATGCTCCCGAAGCGCGCGGAGCGTTCCGCGAGACTATGGGCCACGCTCGCGGCGGCCATCGAGTTCGTGGCCTCGCTGCCGCTGTGGTCACGGCTCACGCCCTCGGCGCCCGGGTTCCAGTTCGAGGAGAACCTGGCGTGGATCCCGTCGATCGGGGCGCGCTATCACTTGGGAGTGGACGGCATCAGCGCCCTGCTGGCTCTGCTCGCCACGCTGATGACGTTGATCTCCGTGCTCGGAGCATGGACCTCGGTGGAGAAGCGCTCGCGCGAGTTCTACGCGATGCTCCTAGCGCTCGAGGCCGGCATGCTCGGGACGTTTTTCTGCCTGGACCTCCTGCTCTTCTATGTGTTCTGGGAGGCCATGCTCATCCCGATGTACCTCCTGATCGGGGTGTGGGGCGGGCAGCGCCGCATCTACGCGGCGGTCAAGTTCTTCCTCTACACGATGGCCGGCAGCGTTCTCATGCTCGTGGCGATCCTGTCGCTCTACCACCTGCAGAAGCAGTTCTCGGGCGTCCCGAGCTTCGACCTGCCGTCGTTCTACGCCATGCCGATCGCCCCGCAGCAGCAGCTCTGGTACTTCCTCGCGTTCGCGTTCGCGTTCGCGATCAAGGTCCCGATGTGGCCGGTGCACACCTGGCTCCCCGACGCGCACGTCGAGGCGCCCACCGCCGGCTCGGTCATCCTGGCGGCTGTGCTGCTCAAGATGGGGAGCTACGGCTTCGTGCGTTTCGCGATGCCGATGTTCCCGAACGCGCTCGCCCTGTGCACCCCATACATCGCCTGGATCTCGATCGTCGGCATCGTCTACGGCGCCGTCGTGGCGATGGTGCAGCCGGACTTGAAGAAGCTCGTCGCGTACTCGTCCGTGAGCCACATGGGCTTCTGCATGCTGGGGCTGATGGCGATGAACGCACAGGGTTTCGCGGGTTCCATGATGACCATGCTGAACCACGGAGTCTCGACCGGCGCCCTGTTCCTCCTCGTGGGCGTCATCTACGAGCGGCGGCACACCCGCGCCATCGCCGATTTCGGAGGGCTGTGGAAGGTGATGCCGGTGTACTCCGCCATCTTCCTCGTCGTGACGCTGTCCTCGATCGGCCTGCCCGGCACCAACGGCTTCGTGGGAGAGTTCCTCGTGCTGCTCGGTGCGTTCATGACGAAGTTCTCGTGGGCCGCTGCCGCCGCCACCGGCGTGATCCTGTCGGCCTGCTACATGCTGTGGATGTTCCAGCGCGTCGTGTTCGGCCCCATCGTGCACGAGGAGAATCGCGGTCTCGGCGACCTGACGCTGCGAGAGCGCCTGGTATTCGCGCCGATCCTGCTGCTCATCTTCTGGATGGGATTCATGCCGCAGCCGTTCCTGGACCGCATGCAGCCCGCGCTCGACCGCACGCTCGAGCTGACACACCAGCGCGCCCAGCGGTCGGCGGCGCTCGCGGAACAAGGCACGGAGATCCGCCTCGTGAGCGTGCCCTCGGGCGACGGGGGATTGAACCCATGATCGTCCCGCAGCCGTCGTTCCTGATCGTGGACTGGTGGGCACTCGGGCCCGTCCTGGCGCTCACGGCCGCCGCCCTGGTGCTGTTGCTGCTCGAGTTCATCCCGCCTCGCCCGAACGGCAACCGCGGCGCGATCGTCGCGCTCCTTGCCCTCGCCGCCTCCGCCTACGCAGTCTGGCGCGTGCGCGACGCCAAGCGTGCGCTGTTCGACGGCATGTTCGTGCACGACGGGCTCACCGTGTTCTTCACGCTGCTGTTCTGCGCAGTGGGGGCGGTGGCCGTGCTCATCTCGTGGAACTACGCGAAGCGCACGCGCATCGGCCAGCCCGAATACTACGCGCTGCTCCTCACCTCGATCCTCGGCATGATCGTGATGGCCGCCTCGAATGACCTCATCACGATCTTCCTGGGGCTGGAGCTCATGTCGTTGTCGCTCTATGTCATGGTCGGCTTCCGGCGGAATCAGCTCGAGTCCAACGAAGCCGCGCTCAAGTACTTCCTGCTCGGGGCGTTCGCGTCGGGATTCCTGCTCTACGGGATCGCGCTGCTCTACGGCGCCACCGGCGCCACCGACCTCGGGCGGATCGGTGACTTCCTCGGCGGCTCGCCGCTCGGGCGCGATCCGCTCGTCCTGGCCGGCGGCCTGCTCGTGCTCACCGGGTTCCTGTTCAAGGTGGCGGCGGTTCCGTTCCACATGTGGACCCCGGACGCCTACCAGGGGGCGCCGACGAGCGTCACGGGGTTCATGTCAGCCGGTGCCAAGGCGGCGGGCTTTGCGGCGCTGCTGCGAGTCCTGCTGCGCGCGCTGCCCTCACTCGCCCACGACTGGCAGCCGCTCCTGGCCGGGCTGGCCATGCTCACGATGACCGTGGGCAACGTCACGGCTCTGCTTCAGAACAATCTCAAGCGCATGCTCGCCTACTCGAGCATCGCGCACGCAGGCTACCTGCTCGTCGCGATCGTGGCGGGCAATGCCGAGGGCTCCGCCGCGGCTGTCTTCTATCTCGCGGTCTACTCGGCGATGAACCTGGGAGCGTTCGCGCTCCTCACCATGATGGGCCGGGGCGGCGACGAACCGGTGCTGGTCTCGGATCTCGCCGGACTCGGCTTCCGGCAGCCGCTCCTGGGGCTCGCACTCACGCTGTTCATGGTGTCCCTGGGCGGCATCCCGCCCACGGCGGGGTTCATGGGCAAGGTGCTCGTGTTCGGGGCCGCCGTGAAAGCCGGGCTCGTCTGGCCGCTGGTCGTGGTCGGCGTCCTGAACAGCGTCGTGAGCGTCTACTACTACCTGCGGGTCACGGTGGCGCTCTACATGCGGAGCCCGGAGGGCGAGCCCGTGGCGCTCTCGCTCAATGCCCCGGCGGTGGTGGCCCTCGTGCTCACGGCGGCGGCCACGCTGTGGTGGGGCCTGCAGTCGCAGGGCCTGTGGCTGGCCGCGCAGCGGAGCGTCTCGGGGCTCCTGTAGCACGATCTCGCGCCAGGGCGAATGCGAGGTAGGTGCACAACAGTGATTCGCCCGAATGCGCTCCCGGGTCCCTCTCGCCAGCCATCCCCCGATGGGCCAGTCCGAGGAACCCGGAAAGCAACTCGGCTCGCGCCTGCGCGAAAACCCGGTCGGATCCCGCACGGCGCGGCACCGCGCTCACAGGGGGATATGCGTGAAAAGCGGGTGCAGCCGGATCAACTTTCTTTCTGACCCGAGAAGTCCTTCTCGTTTCGGGGGAAGGGCACTTTCGTGGCCTCATCGATTTCCCTGCATGAGATAGAATCTGAAGCCGGTCCCCCGCAAGACCATGTGAGGCCCATGTCAGAACACACATTGGGTCCTCCGACTCCCGATGGCCTGCTCACCGAGCTCTACGACGAGCTGCGGGCGCTGGCCGCGCACCACCTTCGCGGGGAGCGGGCGGACCACACGCTGCAGCCCACGGCGCTCGTACACGAGGTGTACCTGCGCATGAAGGGCCGCAGCCGACTCGAGGTCGCGGGACGCACGCACTTCATGGCCGTGGCCTCCATCGCCATGCGACGCGTGCTCGTGGACCACGCTCGCGCACGCGTCACGCAGAAGCGCGGCGCCGGCGCCACGCACGTCTCCGTCGGCGAGGCGAACGCCATCACCACGGATCGGACCCAGGACGTCCTGCTGGTGGACGCGGCGCTCGCGCGCCTGGCGAGAGTGGACGCCCAGGCCGAGCGCATCGTCGAGATGCGCTACTTCGCCGGGATGACGGAAGTCGAGATCGGCCAGGTGCTGGGCGTGAGTGAGCGTTGGGTGCGCAAGCAGTGGGCATTCGCCAAGGCCTGGCTGCGTCGCGACCTCGAGGGCGAGTAGGGGAAGCCCCGCCGAGGCGACGCCAACGCTCGCGCTCCGCGCCAGCCTTATCGCGCCAGGCGACGCTCCTCCCGTTCGACAAGTGCCAACACCAGTGAATCCCGCCGCCCCTGCGCGAGCGCGCGGGCGTTCGCGAAGTCCCTGCGCGCGGACGCCAGCGCGAGCGGCGAGCCTCCGAGCGCCCGCCGCGCCAGCTTCACCACGCCGAGCCGCATCCAATGAATGCTTGCATGTCGTGGCAGGCTCGTGGGTGGGAACGCCTCGGTCGTCTCATCGAGCCGGGATTGCGCCGAGTCGAGCCAGGCAGAACTCCGCGTGACGCGCGCGAGCGCCGCGAAGGGTTCCGACTGCGACGCGCGCAGCCACGCGAGCTGCGCGGGTGTCGCGGCCGTGCGTGCCAGCATCCTGTGAGCGGTCTCGAGGTCGCGCAAGCTCCTGAACAGGAGTTCCACCTGCTTCTCGGGCGCCGATTCGACCCCGCTCCGGGCGAGCGCCAGCCGCGCCGAGAGCTCGAGCGTCTCGGAGTGGATGCGCGGCCGCTCGGGCCCCCGGTAATCCAGGCACGCCCGCAGATAGGTGCCCGCCGTGTCGAGCATGGCGCTCGAGGCGGTGAGTTCTCCCAACGCCAGGTACGCGCGACTCCGCTCGAACAACAGCGAGCCGAGCGCCGTCCAGTCGAGCGCGAACGCCGCCCGACGCTGGTACGCGGAGTCGGACCATGCCGCAGCCTGGCGCGCCGCCTCCTCGGACGCACGAAACCGGGCGCGTTCGGTGCCGATCTCGGCGAGCGAGTTGAAGCAGTAGCCCAGCAGGTTGCCGCGCGATTGAACCTCGATGCTGGGCGGGCCGAGCGGCACATCCTCAAGCCTGCGATTCTCGGCGAGGGACGCCTTCGCGTCATGCATGGCGCTGGCGAGCGGACCGCCCTCGCCCCACAGCCGGTACACGCCAAGATGCGCGCTCGCGAGCAGACCGATGATCTCCTCGGGAGGCACGCGACGGTCCCCGAGTTGGGCCACTTGAAGATCCCGCGCGTGGCTCGCGACGGTGTCGTAGGGCGTCGCTAGGGCGTGCTCCAGGGAGACCTCGGCCTGGCGCGCGTAGCCCACGTCCCAGGTGAACTCTCCGAGCAGCATCTGGGTGGTCCCGAGATCCTTTTCGAGACGGCGCACGAGGATGTCGCGGTGGGAGAGTGGCGGCACCTCGCCGATTCGTTCGCGCGCCCGCGTCAGCATGTCCACGACCTGGCGCATGGTCGCGGCAGTCCGCTCGCGCTCGTAAAGGAGCGGGGTGGCTTCCGAGATCAGGGCTTCTGCCTCGCGGTAGACCGCCCGGATCCGCTCGCGCGGCACGGTGCGTTTGCTTCCGAGCCCCCACGCCACGAGCAGCGCGGCCGCGATGCCCAGTGCTGCAAGCACCGCCGTGAGCCGCTGCCTTCGCCTGGACCAGCGCATCATGCGGCGCGCCAGCCCGGGTCCGCGCGCGCGCACCGAGTGCCCTTCGAGCCTCCGGCGGAGGTCGTCGGCGAGCGAACCCGCGTCGGGATAGCGATGCCGTGGGTCCTTCTCTAGCGCCTTGGACACGATGCGCTCCGTGGGGCCGCGTAGCGAGCGCTCGAGCTCACCGAGCGGGCGCGGCTCGGCCGTCAAGATCGAGACGATGGCACGGTGGAACGACACCGAGCTGGCCTCGTAGGGCACCCGGCCGGTGAGGAGCTCGTAAAGGATGACACCGAGCGAGTACACGTCCGACTCGGGCCCCACGCCCGCGGGCTCCGCCTGCACCTGCTCCGGACTCATGTATTGCGGAGTGCCCACCAGCTGGCCCGTGCGCGTCGCGAGCTCCGTGGGCCGCTCGTCCCCGGCAAGGAGCCGCGCGACGCCAAAGTCCAGCACGACCGGACGGTCGTCGGAGCGCACGAGGATGTTTCCGGGCTTCAGGTCACGATGCACGATCCCGCGCGCGTGGGCGTGCTGCACCGCGTCGCACACCGCCACCAAGAGCCGGAGCCGGGCTTCGGTCGAGAGCGCGTGTTCCTCCGCGAAGCGCAGGAGCGGGGGGCCTGAGACGTGCTCGAGCGCGATCCACGGCTGGGACAAGCCGGCCGGGCCCATGTCCTCGCCCACGTCGAGCACGCGCGCGAGGCTAGGGTGATCGAGCCGGCGCATGATCTCCGCCTCGAGCCGGAATCGCGCGCGCAGCTCGGGCGACATCGAACCGGCCGCAAGGAGCTTGAGTGCCACCTGCTTGCCCTCGAGTTCGGCCAGGTACACCACCCCCATGCCGCCCCGGCCGAGCTCGCCGAGCAGGCGGTAGGGCCCGACCTGGCCGTCGCGCGGGCGCCCGAGTTCCTCGAACGCCACGCAGCCGTCCAGCGGCTCGCCGAGCACGCTGTCCTCCTCGCCATGCACGAGGAACAGCTCGAGGATCTCGCGCCGCAGCACCTCGTCGCCCTCGCAGGCCGCGGCCACGAACGCCGCCCGGCGGCCGCGTGGCGCGTCCAGTGCGTCCATGAAGATCTGCTTGATGCGGCGGTGGCGCTCGATCGCGGCGTCGTCGGGACCGGTGGACATCAGTGATTCTCCCACGTGCCCGGCGTGACGAGCTCCACGGAGTGGCCGGCGGGATCGCGGAAATAGAGGCTCCGGCCGCCGCGATCCCAGCGCACCTCGGACTCGATCGTGACGCGTCGAGCGACGAGCCAGCGCGCCCAGGCGTCGAGGTGCTCGCGTTGGACACCGAGCGCCAGGTGGATCGGACCCGCCCCGTCGTGCGGCGGGATCGAGCCCCCGGGCCAGCGCACACCCTCAACCGTCGCGCCCCGACGGAACAGCAGGAGCACGGTGCCGCCACCGGCGTCCAGCGAGACCAGTCGGTCGTTCGAGCTCATCACGCGCAAACGCAAGACGTCGCGATAGAACGCGAGCGCGACCGGGAGGTCGTCGAAGTAGAGCGCCGTCTCCACCACCGACTGGATCGAGGGAGGGGCTTCGCCGGGAGGTGCCAGATCGGGGGGCTCTGCCATGCCGCCTTCCGCGGCGTACCGCCGCGCGGGGAGTCGCGAGGGCCCGGGGGGGCGGCCGACAAGGCCGCAGGCCATTGCTGGGTTTCGGTTCCGGCGTCAGCGCGCCGGGTGCGTCAGGAGTCGGGATTCGGCGGTCCGCCGGCAGGCGGGCCAGCGTGTGGGCGGCTCGGACCCGCGGCATCGCGATCCGTGAACTCCGCCTGCCCTCGGTCGGCGAGCCGAGCGCGAAGCCAGAGGAAGGCTCCCACGAAAAGGCCCAGCGGCAGGAGCGAAAGCGCGATGGTGCTGGCGAAGAAGGCGAAACGATTGGCGGGATTCCCGCCGCCGCACACCGCGCAGGCCTCCGCCGCGGCAGGCAGCGCCAGCAACGGGAGGCCGCTCGCAGCGACTCCAAGCCGCCGCGTGCGGGCCGCGGTCCATGCGCTCGCGCGGCTCATCGGTAGACCACCAGCCACAGCGCGGGCCAGACGAGCACGACGAAGTACCAGAACAGCTGGGCCGCACCGAAGCGCGAGGACGACACGAGCCCGCGCATCACACCCGTCCAGCACCAGGTGAGAAGCCCCAGCGCGATCACGGCGTGGAGTGCATGACAGCCGATGATGAGGAAGAAGAACCCGCCCACCTGGCTCGAGCTCAACGTCAGGCCCTGCTTCAAGAGCGCTGCCCACTCGGCGCCCTGTAGCACCACGAACAGGGCACCCAGCACGAGTCCCGCCGTGAGCGGCGCGCGGGCCGCGGTCTCGCCCCGTCGCTCGAATGCGCGGTGGGAGAGCGCCACCAGGAAGCCGCTGGCGAGCAGCGCCAGCGTATTGAATGCTGTGCGCTCGAACGGCAGGCGGGGCTGGTCCACCGGCGGCCAGCTGCCCGGCGGAGAGCTGTTCTTGACGATCAGGAACGCCGAGATGAACGCCGCGAACACCATGACCTCGGTGAACACGAACACGGCCATGCCGAACAGCACGTGGTCGGTGAAGCCACGGCGCGGGATGACGCGCACCGCGCCCAGGTCAGGGCTTGCCATGCTCCGTACTCCCCGCCGCGCCCTCGTTGTGACCGCCCGAATGGTGTGGCTGGCTGGTTGTGAAGCTGTGGTGGAAGCCGGCGTCCTTCTTCCAGCCCTGCCCGATGCCCTTCTGAACGTCGGGAGCAAGCGCACCGTAGAGAAGCACCATGAGCGCCAGCGCCACAAACAGGATCCAGTGCACGATCGGCTTCTCGATGTCCAGGTGCATGAAGTTCTTGGCCACCATGTAGGCCTTGACGAGCGCGACGCCGAACGCGGTCATGAGCGTGAGCCAGCGCAGGCCGGCCATGGGGCCGACCACGCTCACGACGAGCAGGAGCACGAGGATGCCCCAGATCTTCACGTAGTTGCGCGCGGGGCCGTGCGGTTGGCCAGCGGCGTGCGCTTGGGCGTGAACGGTCATGCGGGTCTCCTTGGGAGGCTTCTCGGGAGTCTACTTGGCGATGTAGAGCAGTGGGAACAGGAAGATCCAGACGATGTCGACGAAGTGCCAGTAGATGCCCACGTTCTCGACGCGGTGCAGCTCCTGGTTCCGAGCCGCCGTGCCGGCCACCCACAGCATGATGCACATGCCGGCGATGACGTGAAACGCGTGCAGTCCGGCGGCGGTGTAGTAGTACGACCAGAATCCGCCGGACTGGAGCGTGAAACCCTCCTGGATCTCGTGGGTCCACTCGAACGACTTGACGACGAGGAAGGTGAGCCCGCCGAGCACGGTGAGCCGGAGCAGCCCTGCGGCCTTGCGCCCGTCGCCCTTCTCCGCGGCCTGGTGCGCCAGCACCGCGGACAGGCTCGAGGACAGCAGCACCAACGTGTTGAACGCGCCCGCCCACAGGTTCGTGTATGCGGCCTGCTCGGCCCACTCCCTGTGCGCGAGCCGGTGCAGCAGGTAGCTCACGAGCACGCCGCCGAAGATGACGATCTCCGAGACGAGCACCCACCACACGCCCAAACGGCCGGTGGGAATGTTCATGCTGGCCCGCTGTGTCGCGATGGTCTTGACGCTCATGCCTACGCCCTCTCGTCCTGGGGCCAGTAGTCGGTCTCACGTCCCGGCACCGCGTACTCGTACGGCCCGCGGTAGACGGTCGGCATCACCGTCCAGTTGCCGTGCGGGGGCGGGGAGTCCGCGGTCCACTCCAGCGTGTTCGACTTCCACGGGTTCTTCTCTGCCCGCTTGCCGCGGATCAGGCTCATGATGAAGTTGTACAGGAACACGAATTGGAACAGCAGCATGATGACGAGCGCCACCGTGGACATGATGCGCAGCGCCTGCATGGACGGCGTCGCCAAGTCCGGGAAGTTCGTGTAGTCGTATATGCGCCGATGCTCGCCGGAAAGCCCGAGGAAGAACATCGGGATGAAGATGAAGTTGAACGGGATGATCGTGCCCCAGAAATGGATCTTGCCAAGCGTCTCGTTCATCATCCGGCCGAACATCTTGGGGAACCAGAACGTGATGCCGGCGAGCGAGCCGATGATGGCGATCGGGTAGAACGTGTAATGGAAGTGAGCGACGACGAAGTATGTGTCGTGGAAGAAGATGTCCGCGCCGCTTGCCCCGAGGTAGATGCCGGTGACGCCGCCGATCAGGAATTCCGCCATGAACGCAAGCGCCCACAACATCGGCGTCGAGAAGCGGATGGAGCCGCCGTACAGCGTCGCGATGTAGAGGAAGCACATCTCGGCGATCGGAATCGAGATGATCACGGTGGTCACGGTGAACACGTTCGCCATCCGCGGGTCGATGCCGGCGACGAACTGGTGGTGCGCCCACACGAAGAACGACAGCACGCCCGTGGCGACCACGGTGTAGATGACGGTCTTGTACGCGAACATCTTCTTGCGCGAGAACACCGTGATGATCTCTGCCACGATGCCCATGGCCGGGAGCAGCACGACATACACCTCGGGGTGGCCGAAGAACCAGAACAGGTGCTGCCACAGCACCGGGTCGCCACCGCGCGTCGGGTTGTAGAACGCGGTGCCCAGGTTTTGATCGAACAGCAGCATGACGGCGCCGGCGATGAGCGGGCCGACCGAGGCCATGAATAACAGGCTGGCCACCACGATCATCCATACGGCGAGCGGCACGTCGAAGGCCTTCATGCCCGGCGCACGAGCGTTCATCGCGGTGACGATGAAGTTGATGCCGCCCAGCAGGAACGCCACGAACTCGAGCGCCACGGCGATCACCCACATGCTGCTGCCCATGGGCGTGAGGTTGTATTTGCCCACCGCGGACAGCGGCGGGTAGGCCGTCCAGGCTCCGCCGAACCCGCCGCCGGGGACGAACCACGACGCGATGAGGACGAGCGCGGAGAGCAGGAACAGCTGGTAGGAGAGCCGGTTGATGCGGGGGAACACCATGTCGTCGCAACCGCACATGAGCGGGATCAAGAGGTTCCCGAATCCGGCGAGCAGCACGGGCATGGCCACCCAGAACACCATGATGCTGCCGTGCTGGGTGATGAGCACGTTGTACGTGTCCGGCGAGACGTGCCCGAACAACGGGATGTTCATGCCGGGGTAAGCGATCTGCATGCGGAACACGTACGCCATGAAGCCGGCGATCAGCGCCATGATCATGCCCGTGAACATGTACTGCAGGGAGATGATCTTGTGGTCCGTGGACCAGCCGTACTTGAGAAACCAGTTCGGCTCGGGGTGCGCGTGCTGGCCCGCGTCGTGAGCCACCGTTGGAGCGTGTGTGGTCATGGCAGCCTTCCCGTCAGTTCTTGGCGCCGGCGGCGGCCGTGGAGTCGGTGGGGGTGGCTCCGGCGTCGGCGACGACGGAGTGCTGTTGCATCCAGGCGGCGTGCTGCTCGGCGCTCTCGATCACGATGCGCCCGCCCATGATGCCGTGGCCGATCCCACAGATCTCGGCGCACAGGATGTCGTAGTTGCCTGTGCGATTCGCCTTGAACCAGCCCGTGATCGTGCGGCCCGGGATCGCGTCCTGCTTGAGGCGGAACACGGGGACGAAAAAGCTGTGCAGCACGTCTTTCGACTCGAGCAGGAAGTGATAAGTCTTGCCCTCGGCGACGTGCAGCGTGTCGCTCGTCCATACGTCGTCGGCCGTGTCGAGCGTG
>JAHFBW010000329.1 GCA_023249845.1 Candidatus Eiseniibacteriota bacterium | reverse complement strand
GCTGGGACCAGGCGATGACTCCCGCTCCCGCCGCGACGTGACCCTGGCCGAGAGGACGCGACGATGTCGGTCGTAGCAGCGTCCAGGAACGGCCGAGCGCGTGGTCGCGGAGCCAGAACCGCCAGCCGTCCGCATCCTCGATACGCTCCCCCGCCCAGCGCGACAACGCCGAGCCGCGCCACGTCGAGCGGCCCATGCCCGCCTCGGTGAGCCACACCGAGTAGGCGCCGTTGCCGAGCAGGTGAACGACCGGCACCTGCGCCTGGAGGCGTGGGGGTCCGCTGCGGAGCGCGGTCGAGATGACACTCACGGCTTGTGTCTCACGGGAGGACCACGAATCGCGCGTGGCGCGTCTCGTCGCCGGCACGCACGCGCAGCCAGTAGACGCCGGCCGAGAGCCCGGCGCGCTCGACGTCGAGCGAGTGCGTTCCGGCGGGCCACGCGCGCTCCGAGATCCGACGCACCTGGCGGCCCTGCAGGTCCAGGAGGTCCACCTGCAGCGTCTGTTCGCGTGCGAGGCGGAAGGCGAGGCGCGAGCGAGCAGTCACGGGATCGGGCGTCACCCGATCGAGTTCCAGCGTCGCCGGTTCCGGCCGCGGCGTGACGCCGAGCACGTAGGGCTGGAATCCCGCGCGCGTGAGGCCGAGCGCGATCGCCGGAAGCGCCATGAACCGTTGCCAGGGTTTCTCGGTGCGGAAGTTCTCGATCATCATCACGATCGGACCCTGGTCGATGCCGATGACGTCCGTCGCCACCCACGGCCCGGTGGACAAGTTGAACCCGTCCTTCCAGCCGTAAGGCCCCCACACCGTGGGTCGGTAGGTGTCCCACATGTGCTGGATGAACGCGATGGATTCATCGGGCGTGAACACGATCGAGCTGATCGCGGCGGTCGGCGTGATGGTGCCGTCATCGTTCTGGGCTGGAGGCGCCCCGCGCGCCTCGTAGCCGAACGGCCCGTCACCTGCGGTCAGTCCCCATTGGTTGGCGGCGTAGCCGATTGCGCCAAGCGGGTTGGCGATGCCGTACGCGCGCTGGGCGAGCGTCGCCCGCCGCGAGTTCTCGAAGTAGTCGTGACCCTTGGTGCGCATGTAGGCGTCTGCGATGTCGCGGAAATCGATCCAGCAGTGCGAGTACTGATGCGTGAACAGCGGCGGGCAGATGACGAAGCTGTAGCCGTAGTGGGTCTGGTAGTGATACCCGCTCGTCCACGCGTCCCACGCCGACGCCGGCACGGGCTTGGACGGCGAGCCGAGTGCCAGGATATAGAGGAGCATCGCCTCGTTGTAGCCGATCCACTGGCCGAACCCGAGGAAGCCGAACGCGGGCTTCCACCCCATCATGATCCCGGGGTTGAAGTTGCGCATGAAGTTCCAGTCCGCGCGCTGGTAGATCGAATCGGCCATGGCGCGGATCGCGACCTCGGTCGTGTCGCCTGCGGCATCGAAGTACTGCCGAGCGTCGAGCATGCCGGCGAACAGCAGTGCGGTGTCGATGGTGGACAGCTCGACGCTCGTGTCGAAGCGCGTCGCGGTGTCCATGCGCAGGAAGTGATAGAAGAAGCCCTTGTAGCCGATGGTCCCGAGCGACAAGGTGCCCTGCGGGCCGTTGTAGAACGTGAGCAGCGTGCGGTGGACGCGCGCCGCGCCCTGCGATCGGCTGACCCAGCCGTGGTCGATGCCGATCGGGATTGCCGAGAGCCCGAAGCCAACCGAGGCGATGCTCGAGAAGTTCGAGCCGGGCGCATTACGGTCACGAATCAGCCCGTTCGCGGTGTTCACCTCGTTCCAGAAGAAGTCGAATCCGGAATGCTGCAGCGTGTCGAGCAGCGCGGCCGTGGTCTGGGCCTCTGCCGTTGTGGCGAGTCCCAGCGTGAGCGCGAGCGCGGTGAACAGTCGTCGCATGAAAGGCCCCTAGCTAGAAGAGAAGTCCGAACGAGAAGCGGTGCGTGTCTTCCAGGCGGCCCTGGTCGGTCCAAGCGTAATCCACGTGGTATTGGAGCCCATCGAGCGAGCCGCGGAATCCGGCGCCGCCCGTGAGCCCCACTTCTGAATCTTCGAGGAACAGGCTCTGCCAGCCGAGTCGCACGGCCAGCGACTCGCGAAACAGCAGCTCCGTGCCCAGGCTCAGGCTCTCGGTGTTGTCTGAAGGATGGAGCGCATCGGCGGCAAGTAGCAGCCGAGTGTCGCCGCCCAGCGCGAGCGGTTGCGCGACGCCGACGCGGAACGTGATCGGCACCGCGAACGCGTCGGTGTCTCGCGAGCCGGGTAGCGCGGGATTGTCGCCGTTCTGCCCGCTGACGTTGTCGTAGAGGATGGCGAGGTCGCGGCCCGAGTACTTGGCGCTCGTGCCGAAGTTCGACAGGCTCGCGCCGATCCGGAGCCCGTCCGCTGAGAGTCGGTAGAGCGTGCCGGCCGTGAACGTGACCGTGCCCGCCGAGGTGTGGAAGATGGTCTCCTGGAGGTAGTTCACCTGCGCCGCGGCAGCGAATCGCAGAGAGAAGCGGTGCGCGAAGCCCAGCCCCACGGCCTGGTCCGACACGGTGAAGCGTTCCCCGGTCCCCAGTGGCTGGGTCACGGTGCGAACGGGCATCTCGCCCGAGTTGAGCGACGTGAACGTGCCGTAGATCGTGCCCAGGCTCCCAAGCGGATGCGCGTACGCGATCCAGTCGTGACGGATTCCCGCGAACCAATCCACGTGCGACATCTCGAACGAGCGCTTGTCGAGAAGTGCCACTGCACCGGGGTTGTAGAACGCACCGGCGAGGCCGTCGCCCCCACCCGTGCCGGCGTTGCCCATAGCCGCGAGCCGCGCGTCGGGCTCGATGAGCGTGAACGCGCCGAACGTCGTGCCCGTCTTGCTCTGCGCGCGCGCGAGCCCCGCGAGCATGAGCGTGGCGAGCAGTACCAGCAGCAACGCTGCGACCGGTACCGAGCGAAGACCCGTGGTGCTCGCCATCACTTCACCACCGCGAACTTGCCGGTGAAGCCCGGCACGCCGGGCGCCTCGACCCGATACACGTAGAGGCCGGGCGCCACGTCGAGGTTGTCCTTGCTGCGCAGGTTCCAGGCCAGGAACCCGTCGAACGATCCGTCCTGCCGCAGCGTCTGCACGAGATCGCCGTGCACGTTGTAGACGCGCACCGTGGCGCCGAGCGCCAGCCCGCGGAACTCGATGCGCCGCTCGCCGCGCCCCTTGATGTTGAACGGGGCTGGCTCGAAGCTGGCGGCGCCGAGGTAGGGGTTCGGCACAACGTACGGCTCGCCGCCAGCCGCCGTGGCGGCGGCGGTTTCGCCGACGGTCGTGAACTGGAAGCGGTCGCCGGCCTCGAACGGGACTCGGAGCCTCAACCGCCACACGTCGCCGGCGCCGGGCGGCACGAGCGGCCCGCGTGACGCCTGGTCGGTGAGGTCCAACTCGAGGCGCCAGGTGATGTCGCTCGTGGAGAGCGTGGCGCCGACCGGGCGCGTCAGCACGTCGATGCGCTCCGTCCCAGTGGACAGCGTGCCATCGTTGTCCCCATCCGTGAACGCGAAGTCCAGCTGCGTCTCGCCCGAGTCCGTGAGCGCGTAGACGTGGAACTTGGCCGGCTTGGCGGGACGGAACGGG
>JAHFBW010000059.1 GCA_023249845.1 Candidatus Eiseniibacteriota bacterium | reverse complement strand
CGTCGAGTGGTCCGAGCGACATGAACAGCGCTTCGCGAACACGATCCGATGTCGGCCGGGTGCGGTCTCCGTGCGGCGCGTGCAGCCGGCGACCTCCGAGTTCACCCGCGATCACGCGCATCGTGCGGCGAAGATGAGGAACGCGAGCGCGGGTGTCAATCGAACGGCTCTGCTTCGGCGTCGCGACCGGACCGGCCGCGAGCGGCCGCGCGTGACTCACGGGGTCACGGGAGCTCCACCACCTCCACGCCGGGCGGAGCCTCGAGCCGGAACGCCTGGGCGCCTCGCGCGCGGGTGAACCGCCATGCGACGAGCGAATACTCCTGCCGCCCTCCGGCTCCATCGTCGAGCACCAACCGGGACGGCAGGCCGCGTGAGTCGAGCCACACGAGGGCGCTGTCGGCGTCGCGTGACATGCCCGCGGAGATGTAGAGCCGATACGCCCTCGGAGCCACACGCCGTTCGCGCGCGCCCCCGCCTCCCGCGAGCAATCGCCACCAGCGCATCGCGGCACCGGTGTGGCTCGGCGTCAGGCGCACGAGCTGATGGAGCGAGGGCTGCAACCACTCGCCGCCGTCGGCGCGCAGCGTCACGCGCTCCCCCGAGCTCTTGACGTCGAGCCTCGCGAACGATGGCGGCTCGAGTGCGAGCGTGCCGCTCGATCGCGTGGCCGCTCGTCCGGGTGGGCCCGCGACGCTCCACGAGAGCGTGGCTTCGGCGCGACCGGCGCGGCGGAGTTCCGTGGCAAGGCGACGGCTTGATTCGAGCGGCGCGGCCGTGGCCGCGAGCGGTAGCACCAGCGCGGCCGAGAGGGCGAGCGCCACGTGGGCCCACGTGAGTCGCGCAGCGTTCATCGCAGCTTCTCACGCAGGCTCAACACGCGCCTCAGGTCGTCCAGGGCCAGGGGCTCGAAGTCGTCCGGCAGCGACAGCCGGAACCAGGCGGGCTTCACCTTCTTCACGCTGTGAACATCCTCGAGATCCATGCGCACGCGCAACCAGCCATCGCCGTCTCGAAGCTCGACGCGCGAAGGCAGCGCCGCAGCACCCGGCCCGTGCCACCCGGAGTAGCGCACGGTCACGCGATGAGAATCGCGCGCCACCGACAGCTCACTCGGCCGGCCGGCCGTGTCGAGGCGAAGTCCCCACGTCTCGTTCCCCTCGCGCCAGTCCAGCGATACCCCCGCGCTGTCGGCGCGCGCGCCACGCCACGCCTCCGCCGGCGCCTGCCATCCCGCCACGATGGCGCGGCCCAGGAACCTCGCGGGCTCCCTGATCCTGAGTGAATCCGCGAGGCCCGGGAGCCTCAACCCCAGCCGCTCCGAGGGCATCCACGCCGTGAGCGTGTCCGAGGCTACGACGGCATCGAGCAGCACGCCCAGGAGCCAGCGCGCCTGGAGTCGCAGGCGGTCCGGAGCCGCCAGTCGCGTCGTCACCGAGACCGCGGGCAGCCGGCCGGTCGCGCGCCCGTCCACGCGGAGCACGGCACGCGCCTCGAGCCCCTGCAGCCGTCGCTCGCGGCGATGAGCCCCCGTGCGCGCCGCGCCCTCGAGCGACTCGAGGGTGCCCGGCGCAGGCGGCGCGCAGCCCGCCGCGAGCGACGCGAGCATCACGAGCGTCGCCAGTGAGAATGCGTACGGGGGGCGCAGGCGTGGCCGCGTGGTGACAGATCCGCTCATGCGCCCCCGAGAGCTTCGAGCACGGCATCCGCGACCTCGAGCGGTGTGCGCCCGGACGTTGGGACGCGCACGTGCGCGGCCTCGGCATAAAGCGGCTCGCGCTGCTCGAGGAGCTCGGCGAGACGCGCTTCGGGATCGCCCCCCGCGAGCAGCGGGCGGGTGCGCGCCGGGTCCGGGTGCGAGCCGCGCACGCGCCGAACAGCGTCGGCCGGCGAAACCTCGAGCCACACCACGCGGCAGCGCTCGCGCAGCAGCTTCCGCCGCTCGGCATCGAGCACCACGCCGCCGCCGCACGCCACGACCCTCACGCCCGAACGCAGCGCCTCCGCGAGCAGCTCGCCCTCGCGCCGGCGAAACCAGGCTTCGCCCGCCCGCTCGAACAGCTCGGCGACACTGCAGCCCTCGACGGCCTCGATCATGCCGTCCAGGTCGGCGACGGAGACGCCGAGGCGCTCGCCGAGCACGCGGGCCACCGAACTCTTGCCGGCGCCCATCAATCCGATGAGCGCGATCGGGCGGGAATCCAGTTTCACCATGGTGGCAGCGTAGTGGAGTTCGCGGGATTCCGCACCGGACCGCGCCGGGACGTGACAAGTCTGAAAAGCGGACCGCCGCCGGACCCGGAGGTCCGGCGGCGGCCGCTCGTGCGGAGGGAAGGAACTAGTTCTTCGGCGTCGTCGTGTCCGCCGCCAGCTCGCTCACGAGCTTCGGCGTCACGAAGATGATCAGCTCGCGGTTCGACTTCGCCGTCGTCTTCGAGCTGAACAGCATGCCCACGAGGGGGATGTCCTTCAGGATCGGCACGCCCGCGTGGACCGTGCTCTCGTTCGTGCGGATCAGGCCGCCGATCACCGCCGTCTGGCCATCGTCCACCATGACGCGGGTGTCGGCCTCGGAGGTGTTGATGATGAGGCCGCCCTGCACCGTGGAGCCCGACGCGAGATCGCTCACTTCAGGGTGCAGGTCCATGATGATCTTCTTCTCCGAGGTCAGGTGCGGCGTGACCTTGAGCTGGATACCGATCGTCGTGAGCTGCGACACCGGATTGCCGGCGACGTCCTGCACGATGAGCGGGATCTTCTGGCCGACCACGATCTTCGCCTCGCGGTTGTCGACCGTCGTGATGCGCGGGTTCGAGATGATGTTCGCCTTGTTGTTGCTGGCGAGCGCCTGGATCTGCGCCTCGATGTCCCCGAAGTTCTTGAACAGGCCGACGGTGACGCGGCCCGCCGGGTTCGCGATACCCGCGTCAACGCCCGATCCGAGTGCGCCATCCTTCGCGGGATTGCGCGCCGGCTTGAGGTTGACCGGGTTGATCAGGTCATCGGTCACGAACTCCGACTCCTGGAAGCCGTGGTTCCAGACGATGCCGATGGACTGCAGCGCCGACGCGTCCACGTCCACGAGCTTCGCGGTGATCTCGATCTGCGGCGTCTGCGAATCGAGCTGCACCGCCATCTGCGACACAGCGTCCAGATTGGACGGCAGATCCGTGAGGATGAGCGAGTTCGTCCGCTTCTCGACCTGGATCGAGCCGCGCTTGGAGAGCGTCGCCGAAAGCGGCGTGGTGAGTTCGGACGCGTTCGCGTAGTTCAGCTTGACGATGCGCGTCTCGAGCGGCACGAGTTCGAGCGTGCGGGCGTTCGCCGTCTCCCGCTCCACCTTCTCGGCGTTCAGCTTGCTCGCCTCGTCCACGCGGATGACGGAGCCGTCTTCCACGTAGTCCAGGCCGTTCGCGCGCAGCACCGCCTTCAAGGCGTCCTGCCACGCGACGTTCTTCAACTGGATGCGAACGACACCGCGCGCGTTCTGGCCGAGCACGATGTTGCGACCGCTGAACTCCGCGATCGCACGCAGCACGGTGCGCAGGTCCGCGCCTTCCACGTCGAGGCTGAAGCTGCCTGTCGACGTGCGCACGAGGCCCACCGTGGAGCTGGCCGAAGACTGTGCCGCGGCGGGTGCCGCGACGGCGGCAGCCAGCAACGCCGCCATCAGGATGCCGAGACCGGCCTTCTTACCGAACATTCGCGTCTCCCTTCCGCACGAACGGAATCACCACCTGCTGGCTCTGGCCGTCGGCCGTGACGTTCACCACCACGGCATCCCGCCGAAGCGCCTCGACATACCCGTTCTGCAACTTGTCACCCTTGCGCAGCACGTAGCTGTTGCCACGCACGTCCTCGACCATGGCGAACTGGTCCGAGGCACCCCAGACGATGCCGACGATCTTCATGCCGCCCGGATCTGGGGGCGCGTCGCCGCCGACATCATTACCCACGAATTCGCCGGAGAGCAGGGACTGGAACGGGTCCCGTCGCCCGATGGCGTTGTATTGATAGGTCACGTGTTCATCGATCTGTGCGAGCTGCGCACGGCGCGGCGCGTCAGGCGTGACCGCGCTCACCGCGCTGGGGTTCCCCGTGTTGCTGGAGGCCAGGCGAGTGGCGGCCCGCGAAGGACTCGGTGCCGGCGTGCTGGGCGCCGGCGACGCCGGCGAACCCGACGGCTCCTGCGCGACCCCGTCAATGGCTGCGGCGTCATCCGTGGCGGGAGCGTTCGGCGCCAGCTCGCCCGACTTGGCGAGCACCGGCTCCTCGGGCTGCGAGCCCGGCATCGGGATCCAGCCCATGCGCACCGCCGCGAAACCCACGACCGTGAGGACAAGCGCGGCCACGCCAACGATCTTCAGCGCTCCGCCGCCCTTCGGGCCGCTCTCCGAAACGTCAGATCTTGCGGCCATTCTTGTCCTCCTTCTTCGTGTCTCCCGTCGTGGTGGTCGCGGGCGCCGTGTTCAGGCTGTACGCGGACGCCGTGAATTCGGCGACCGTCGTACCCGAGCCATCATTGCGGTTGTTCGTCGTGAGCTTGAGATTGGACACCGTGACGATGCGGCGCATGTTCGAGAGCTCCGCCAGGAACGAACCCACGGCGTGGTAGTCCCCGGACACCGCCACATTGATCGGCATCTCCGTGTGGTAGTCGGACGGCTTCATGCCGCTCGGACGGAACAGCGTGAACGTGACGCCCGTCTGCTGGCCTGCGAGCGTGATCTTGCGCAGCAGCGTCGGCAGCTGGCGCTCGGTCGGAAGCAGCTCGGAGGCAAGCTCCCAGCGCTGGTGCAGCTGGTCGTACTCCGCCTCAAAGCGCGGCAGATCCGCCACCGAGGCGCGCGCGCGCGCCAGCTCGGCGGACTTCTGCTCGTACTGCGCCTTCAGGTCGGCGATCTTCTGGCTGCCCTTCGGGAACGTCCAGGGCAGCAGGTTCGAGAAGAAGTACACGCCCAGCGCGCCTCCCGCGAGGAGGAACGCCAGCAGGAGCTTCTGCACCGCTGGGCTCTTGAGATCGAAGTTGGCCATGGTGCGGGTCTCCTAGTTAGCGCCCTGGTCTGGATTCACCGAGCAGCTGAGCGAGAACTTCACGACGCTCTTGTCCGTCACCTGACCGCGCTCGGCCACCGCCAGTTCGACGTTCGAGAACATCGGCGAACGCTCGATCCGCGACATGAAGTCCGAGACGACCAGGTTCGAATAGGTGACCCCCTCCAGCTGCAGGCGGTTGCTCGCATCCTGCGAGACCCCGGACAGCCAGAGGTGGTCGGGAACGCACCGAGCCAGCTCATCCATGAGCCGCACGCTCTGAGTACGTCCTTTCTCCAACTTCGTGATGATGCCCATGCGCAGGTCCAGCTCGGCGCGCTCCTGGGCGAGCTGGTTGACGCGCGCGATCTGCGGCGCGAGCGCCCGCGACTCCGCGTCCACCTGCTCGATGCTCTTCTCGAGCCCGCCCTGGCGGGTACGCTGCGAGAGCGCGGACCCGGCCACGATGAGCGCAGCAGCGGCCATGATGACGCCGGGCAGCACCATGTCCCCCAGCTTGAGGTCGATCTGGATCGGCTTGCGCTGGTTCTTTTCCTCGCGCGGCAGGAGATTGACCCGGATCATCGCTTGTCTCCCTGACGGCGCAGAGCCAGACCGATGCCGACCGTGAGGAGGGGCGCCACCTTCATCACGTCCTGCCCCGCGAACAGGGCCGGGTCGTACTGGATACGGGCGAGCGGATTCACGATCTCCGCCGAGACGTGGAAACGACGGTTCAGGAAGTCCGTGATGCCGGGCGTGAGCGCGCTGCCTCCGCAGACGAGGATGCGACTGATCGAGCCCGCCTCACCCGCGGTGCGCAGATAGGCCTGCGCGCGGTCCAGCGCGGTGGCGATGCCCTCGCACGCCTGTTCGATGACCGGCGTCACCTCGAGGCCCGGGCCGGACTCGCCACGCACCGCAGCGGCGGCCTCGGCGTGGCTCAGGTTGTACTTGCGCTGGACCGCCTCGGTAAACGTACTGCCACCGACCTGGAGGTCCTTCGTGAAGTACGGCACGCCGGCCTGCACGATGTTGATGTTCGTCATCTCGGAACCGACGTTGAGTACCGCAACGACCTCTTCCGGCGCCAGGTCGTAGTTCGCCTCGATCGCGTTCTGCGCGGCGAACGAGTCCACGTCCACGATCGTGGGCGTCAGACCAGCCTCGCGAATCAGGTCGCTGAACGAGACCACCATGTCCTTCTTCGCAGCGACGAGCAGCACCTGCATCTGCTGCGGGTCGTTTGGCGCGGCGCCGAGGATCTCGAAGTCGAGCGACACGTCGTTGATGTCGTAGGGGACGTGCTGCTCGGCCTCCCAATACACGGCCTGCTGCGCGTCCTCGGCCGACAGCTTGTTCATCGTGATCTTCTTCACGATGACCGCGCGGCCGCTCACCGCCGCCACGACCTGGCGCGTCTTGATGCCGCGCGAGTCGAGCAGATTCGAGATGGCGTCCGTCACGAGCTGGCGATCCATGATCTCGCCATCCACGATGGCCTCGGCGAGCGGCTGCGACACGCCCCAGTTGACGAGGCGATACTGCTTGTTCGCCTGGGCCTCGAGCTCCACCACCTTGACGCTGTGGCTGCCGATGTCCAGGCCCACGAGCGACTGCTTCTTGCCGAAGAACATGAAGTTCACTCCCTGAAGGTGGTGTGCCGGATGCGGCTGCGTTGGGCGGCTCTCGCTGCAGCGGCCGTCCGCCACCGGACGTGTCCTCGTGTGTCACGGAGTCACGCCTACTGACGGGTGGTGCATCGGCCTTCGTGACGCCTTCCTGAAGGGTGATTTTCGTGAAGCAACCGGGGCGCCGGCCGGTCGCGACCCAAGGCTCAGTGAAGGATCACAGCCGGGGTCGTGAGCTTTTTGACGGCGAATTGCCGGCGGCCCGTGCGCAATGCATCCTGCAATTTCACGATCTCGCGTTCGGCCATCTCCCGCATCAGCCGGTTCGGACTGGTGCGGCGCACGTCGTCCCACAGCAAGATGGCCACGGCGAGACTCCCGGCATGCTGGCGCGCGTAGGCCGCGAAGCGCATGGCCTGGGGTGGCGCGTTCGGCGCGCGCGCGGCGCGCTCGAAGCACTCGGCAGCCTTGTTCAGGTCGCGCCCGCCCGGGCGCACGAAGTAGAGGAAGCCCAGTTCGAACGCCAGCCGGCTGCTCGTGGGATTCGCGGCGAGGCCCTTCTGCATCAGCCGTTCGGCGGCCGGGAAGTCACGCCCTTCCTGCGCCATCGCGAACGCACCGAACACGTACGGACTCTCGAATCCGGGTGCGAGCGTCGTGAGCACGTCGAAGACCCGCTCGAGTTCGAGGAAGCGCAGGTCGCTGCGACGGTGCTCGCCGTAGTATTGGACGGCGCGCAGCCAGGCCAGGTCCGCGGCGGTCTCGGCATGGCCCAGCGTGGCCGGGCGCAGCGAGCGCCCCGAGGGGTAGTAGGCCAGCTCGGCGAGCGGCGGCCGCGCCGGCAGCACCCGGTCGGCCCACCGGGCGACGCTCACCGCGCCCACGCCAAGGATCGCCGCCACGATCCATGCAAGCACCATGCGCACGCGCAGGTTCGGGATCGCCGGAATGGCGAATACCACGCTCACTTGAAGTCCCGCGATTCGAACGCCGCGGCGGCGAGCGCCAGCACGCAGCCGCTGTAGAGCAGCGCGTAGCCGGCGGCGAGCCCCAGGTGCAGCGCCGACGTCGGCTCGCCCGCGGCGGCAAGCGAACGCATGTTGAAGAGCGGCAGGTTCGGCAGCACGTCCGCAAGCACGCGCAGCAGTTCGCGCAGGCCCGCGGGCAGGTTCGCGGCGAACGTCCGCAGGTCGTCCACCCACTGGCCGGCGAGGAAGAACCCAAGCGTGTAGAGCGCGGACAGCACCGGGGTCGAGAGCGCGGAGAACAGCACAGCAAGCGACGTCAACAGCGCCAGCTCGAGGATCGCGAGCGTGGTGGCTTGTGCGATCGCGGCCACGTAGTCGGGGTGTCCGAGCAGGCTCACGATCCCCGCGAGCGCGGCCCCGAGCACCAGCGACACCGCCGCGAGCGCGCCCGAGAGCCCGGCCCACTTGCCGATCAGGTAGACCGGACGCGGCAGCGGACGCGACAGCAGGTTGAAGACGGTGCGGCGATCGATCTCCTTTGCGACGAGGCTCGCTCCCACCATGAGGATGACGAGTACCCCGAGCAGTGAGATGACGGTGAGCCCCATGTCGATCGTGAGGCGCAGGTCCTCGCCCATCGCGAGCGCGCTGCCGACGCGGGTGAGTCCCAAGAGCACGAGGCCAGCGACCATGATGCCGGCGAGAACGCGGTCACGCACCGCTTCGCGAAAGGTGTTGTGCGCGATCAGCAGGGCGTTCAAGCGCTCCTCCGTGCGCTCGTGGCGGTGATGGCCGCGCCCTCGGCCGCGGCCATGAACAGTTCTTCGAGACTCGTGCGCAGCGGCGTCACCGAGTGCACCAGGATGCGGCGCTCGATGAGCCACGCGAGGAGTTCCTGCTGGAGCGAGGCGTCGTGGAGCGTGAGCACGGTGTCGCCACCCGTGGACGTGCGCTGGAGCACGCTTGCGAATCGCGCCGGCCACTCGAGCACGGGTTCGCCGGCGAGACGCACTTCCACACGTGGAGCGCCGCCCTGCATCAGCTCGCCGACGGTGGCGACACGCTCGAGCGTGCCGCGCATGACGATCGCGACGCGGTCGCACAGCGCTTCGACGTCGGGCAGGATGTGCGAGGACAGCATCACGGTCACACCGCGCTCGCGCTGCTCCAGGATCAGGTCGCGCACGTCGCGCCGCCCGAACGGGTCGAGCCCGCTCATGGGCTCGTCCAAGATCAGGAGCTTCGGCGAGTGCACCATGGCGGCGGCGAGTCCCAGGCGTTGGAGCATGCCCTTCGAGAACTTGCGCAGTACCAGGCGCGGACGGTCGCCGAGCCCCACACGACCGAACCACTCCACCGCAGCGGCGCCTGCCTCGCGGGCGCCGAGGCCGGAGAGTCGCGCCACCATCTCGAGTGTCTCGGGTCCGGTGAGGTAGTCGTAGAAGTACGGCTGCTCCGGCAGGAAGCCGAGTCCCTGGCGGCTCTCCACCAGGCGGATGTCCCGGCCCAAGAGCCGGGCCTCTCCGCTCGTGGGCTTGAGCAGCCCGGTCAGGATCTTGAGCGTCGTCGTCTTGCCCGCGCCGTTCGGACCCAGGTAGCCGAAGATCTCGCCACGACGGACATCGAACGTCACATCGCGGAGCCCGGTCGTGGCCTTGAGCGTCCACGGATGTCGGTAGATCTTGGTGAGCGAGCGCACCGAGACAGCAGGACCGTCGGGGTCCGAAGCCGCGCGCTCCACCTGCCCAGAGACTGGGCGCTCATCACGGACCATGGTCATCCCTGCTCCTCCCTGAAGCCCGCCTCCCGCGCCCACCGCGCCGCACAAGCGTTGTGTTCGCAGTAACTTCTGAGTCTCGAGCTGGCCAATGCCAGCACACTCGGGGGCTTGCAATGCAATCTGCATGCCTTGGAGCTCGGAAGGGGACCGCGGCTCAGCTCATCCGGTGCACGGCCCTGGCAGGGCCGCGGACTCACTGCGTACCGGAAGCCAGCACCAGCGACAGGTCGCCCTTCTGTCCGCGAGCCACGACCTGGTACTGCGAGGCCATGGAGTCGCCGTACGCCGTGACGCCCGGCTTCGTGGCCCCGGTCGCGAGCGGCCGGGTCCACGAGGCCTGGTCCACCCAGGCGTTGTTCACACCCGAGGTGTTGTCGAACGGGTTCCGCACACCGCCGCCGTAGGTCGGGATCAGCGCGAGGACATCTGAGGCGAGGCTCGCGTAAACGCCATCATTCTGGATGACGTAGTCCTCGGCGGCGAGTTGGACCGCGTGCATGTTCGCCTTGAGACTGCCTTCCTTCGCACGCGACTGCATCGAGAAGTAGTTCGGGATCGCGATGGCGGCGAGGATGCCGATGATCACGACCACGATCATCAGCTCGATCAGCGTGAATCCTCGTTCGCCGCGCATGGGGACGGCCCTCGCTCTTCCCGTCGGATGGTTCAGGTGAGACGAATGGTCCCGGGCGGGCCGTGCGGGTCGGGGCGAACCCGGCCCGCACGCCAGCCCAAGGGGAGTGAATCGTTACTGGCCGCTCGTCAGGACGAGCGTGAGGTCGCCCAGCTTGCCACGGCCCGCCACCTGGTACTTGAGCTGCACCGAGTCGCCGTACGCCGTGACGCCCGAGATGACCGAGCCCGTCGCCATCGGGACCGCCCACGTGCCCTGGTCCACGTACGCCACGGCCGTGCGATTGAACGGGTTCAGGAAGTTCGCGCCCGAGTTCGGAAGCATCGGCTCGATCGTCACCGCTGCGGCCGAGTACGTGCCGTCGAACTGCACGCCGTAGTCCTCGGCGGCGAGCTGGAACGTGTGCATGTTCGCCTTCGTGCTGCCTTCCTTCGCGCGGTTCTGCATCGCGATGAAGTTGGGGATCGCGATGGCGGCGAGGATACCGATGATCACGACCACGATCATCAGCTCGATCAGCGTGAAGCCCTTGGAATTCCGAACCATGGTGACAACCTCCTGGTGTGAACTGAGAGCAGCCGGTTGGACACTGACTTCGGTCAGTGCAGCCCGCGTGCCACGAAACGCGGCGCGGTTTCGTGTCCGCGCGGGTGGCTGCACCCCACGGACTTATCGGAATCGGAACGACTCGGACTTGAGGCGATTCTCGCGGCCGAGTTTCGCGCGGGCTGCACGAAACCGCCTGGTGGCCGCGCGACCTGCACGGAGGTCGTGCGACGCTGGGTGAGCCGCCCCAGCGCAGCAAGGGCTGCAAAACGACCGCGGGGGGTGGCGTTTGGCCACCCCCCGCATCGGATCCGGAAGCCGCGATTCGGCTACTGGCCGCTCGTCAGGACGAGCGTGAGGTCGCCCAGCTTGCCACGGCCCGCCACCTGGTACTTGAGCTGCACCGAGTCGCCGTACGCCGTGACGCCCGAGATGACCGAGCCCGTCGCCATCGGGACCGCCCACGTGCCCTGGTCCACGTACGCCACGGCCGTGCGATTGAACGGGTTCAGGAAGTTCGCGCCCGAGTTCGGAAGCATCGGCTCGATCGTCACCGCTGCGGCCGAGTACGTGCCGTCGAACTGCACGCCGTAGTCCTCGGCGGCGAGCTGGAACGTGTGCATGTTCGCCTTCGTGCTGCCTTCCTTCGCGCGGTTCTGCATCGCGATGAAGTTGGGGATCGCGATGGCGGCGAGGATACCGATGATCACGACCACGATCATCAGCTCGATCAGCGTGAAGCCCTTCTGCGACTTGGTCATGATCACAGCCTCCGGATGGGATGGTTGCTGCGGTCGCCCCGGTTGGGCGAGTCACCGCGGTTCCAGCGCAATGCTCGTGCCAATCCGAGGGTCATCGGACCCAACGAGACAACGCACTGGGGCGGTTTCGGTTGGAGTGTTCTGACGTGGTGTGGCGTCATGAGTTCGTGTGTCGGACCGGGCGAAATCGAACCAGGGGACCGTCCGACCGTGCATTTCGCAACCTGCCGCGGGACCGGCAGGGGAACTCCCCCAGTTCGAGGAGTTCCCGAGGCCGGCCTACGCCGCGTGCTCGTCGCCTTCGTAGAGCAGGTCGTCCGGATCCGTCGCTCCGCCCGAGCGCTCCCTGCCGGGCTTTTCGATGCCGTAGCCGATGAGCTTGCGGTAGAGCGTGGACGCGTTGATGCCGAGCAGCTCGCTCGAGCGCTTCTTCTGCCAGCGCGTGAAGTTGAGCACTTTGAGGATGTACTCCTTCTCGAGCTCTTCGAGCGTCATGTTCGGCGAATCGATGACGAGGCTGCCCTTTTGGCTGTGGCCGAAGCGGATCTTGTCCGGCAGGTCCTCCGGCCGGATGATGCCGCCCTCGTCCAGGATGAGCGCACGCTCCATGACGTTCTCCAGCTCGCGCACGTTCCCCGGCCAGTCGTACTTGAGCAGCAGGTCCATGGCATCCTTGCTCACGGTCTTCGGGCTGCTGCCCTTCGCGTGGCGCTTGAGGAAGTGGTCCACGAGCACCGGGATGTCATCCCGGCGCTGGCGGAGCGCCGGCATGCGCAGCGGGATCACGTTCAGGCGGAAGAACAGGTCCGCCCGGAAACGCCCTTCCGCGACCTCGCGCTCCAGGTCCGCATTCGTCGCGGCGACCAGCCGGCAGTCGATCTTGATGGGCTGCGTGCCGCCGACCGGGATGATCTCGCGCTCCTGGAGCACCCGCAGCAGCTTGACCTGGGTCGCGAGCGGCATGTCGCCGACCTCGTCCAGGAAGAACGTGCCGCCCTCGGCGACCAGGAACAGGCCGGAGGAGTCCTTCACCGCGCCGGTGAACGATCCCTTCACGTGACCGAACAGGTTGGATTCGAGCAGGTCGCGCGGGATGGCGCCGCAGTTGATGCTCACGAACGGACCCGAGTGGCGGCGGCTGCGATAGTGGATCTCACGGGCGATCAGCTCCTTGCCGGTTCCGGAGTCGCCCTGGATGAGGATGGTGGCCTCGCTGTCCGCCACTTTGTCCACCATCTTGAACACGCGGACCATCTCCTCGGACGAGCCGATGATGGTCTTCTCCTCGTGCCCCTTCTTCAGCTCGCGCTTCAAGAACTGGTTCTCGTTGCGCACGCGACGCATTTCGAGCGCGTTGCGTACGGCCAACCGGATCTCGTCGTTCTTCGCGTTCTTGAGCAGGTATTGGAATGCTCCCAGGTTCACGGCATCGATCGCCGACTGCTGGGACGCATAGGCGGTCATCAGCACCACCGGGATATTGGAATCGTGCTTCTTGATGCCCTGCAGCAGCTGGATCCCGTCCATCCCCGGCATCTTGATGTCGCTGATGACGACGTCGAACGGTTCCATGCGGATCTTGTCGAGCGCATCCCGACCGCTGTTCACGGTCGTGACCTGGAAGCCTTCCTTCCGCAGCACGATGCCGAGAAACTGCGTCATGCTCTGCTCGTCGTCGACCACCAGGATCTTCTCGGCAGCCATGGACTCACCTCGCTGGAAACGGAACTGGACAGCCGATCACGCCGCTTGAGCCAAAGCCTCCACGGCTCCGGGCAGGATCACCCGGGCCGTGGTGCCTCGACCGGCCACGCTCTCGAGGGTCAGCACGCCGCCGTGGCGCTCGACGATGCGTTGTGCGATCGCCAGCCCCAACCCCGTGCCTCCCCGCTTGGTTGTGAAAAAGGGTTCACCGACACGACGCAGGTCGTCCGGCGCGATGCCGGGACCGTCGTCGCGGAATTCCACCGAGACCTGCCCGGCGCCGCGCACCACCCACCCCACCGTGAGCGTGCCGCGTTCCCCGAGAGCCTCCAATGCATTGGCCGCCAGGTTGAGCCACACCTGGCGCATCTGTTCTGAATCGAGCGAGACAAATGTCTCGTCCGGCCCGCCTGAGTACTCGACCTGCACGGTCGCCGACCGGCGCGGATCCGTCCGAAGCGAGTTCACGAAGTCGCGCAGATGGTCGCCCAGCGCCACGGGCCCGAGCGCCAGGTCGCGCTCACGCGAGTAGCTCAACAGGTCCGTGACGAACTTGTTGAGGCGCCCGGACTCGCGCGCGATGAGGTCCATGAGGTCGGCCGATTCGCCCTCGAGCTTGAGTTCGCGTTGCAGCACCTCGACCGAACCGCTGATGGGCTTCAGGCCGTTCCGCAACTCGTGGGCGATGCCGGCCGCGAGCGCACCGACCTCGGCGAGCGTCTCGTTGCGCCGCACGCGGCGCTCCATCTCGCGCACCTCGGTCAGGTCCTGGAACACGGCGACGACGCCCGTGAGCTGGTCGTCGTGCATGAGCACGTTGGTGGACACCCCGAGCGGCAACGGCCGGCCCCCCGCGGTGGCCACGACCAGTTCGGCCCGCGCCCGGCCGCGGCCGTGCGATTGTGAATCACTCACCAGGGCGCGCAGGGCCGAGAGGCGTTCGGGCAGTGCTTCCGCCACTGCGCGTCCCTGCAGCTGGTCCGCGCGCACCCCCAGCACCTGCTCCGCGGCCGGGTTCAGGTAGGCCACCTGACCGGCGTGGTCCACCGTCAGGATGCCGGTGGCGAGATGGCGGAGGATCGCGTCGTTGTCCACGCGCACACGGTCGAGTTCCTTCTCGGTGCGCTCGAGGTCGCCGGCGGTGCGCTGGACGCGCTCGCCGAGCACGCCGGACAGCACACCGACGATGGTG
>JAHFBW010000328.1 GCA_023249845.1 Candidatus Eiseniibacteriota bacterium | reverse complement strand
TCACGATGCAGCCAGCGTCCGCGCCATTGAACGAGTCGGACGACGAGCCGTCCGCGCCTGCGGCCGGTGTGTACGATATCGGCGTCACCGAAGCGACCAGCTACGAGGCCGCGCTTCGCGAAGCGAACGCGGCGCAGGCGGCGAGGCCGGCACCCGCACCGTTCCCCGCCCAACCCGTGCCGCAAGATCCCAGTCCCTCCATGATCGCGCGCCAGCCCGAGCAACTGCTCGGCGCCGTCGCGAGCGTCGAAGAGCTGCTCCAGCGCGCGCAGGACGAGTTCCGCTCCGGGAATCGTGACCGCGCGTCGCAGGCGCTCGTCGAAGCGGCGCTCGCGTACGAACGGCTGGGACGCCCGGACAGCGCGGCCACGATCTTCCGGAGTCTCGGTCGCGGCGCCCAGGCGCCGGTCGGGGTGATGGAGCTGTGGCTCGCGAACTGCGAGCTCCGCGGCGACGCCGCCGAGGGATCGCAGGTCGCGTGCGAGCTGGGCGACCGCGCGCTCAACGAAGGTCATGTCGCCGACGCCCGTCGCTGGTTCGAGCGTTCGCTCGCGGTCCAACCCGCCAACGACACCGCTCGCCGTCGCCTCCAGCGCATGAGCGCTGCGGCGAAGCCTCCCACGCCGGCACCGGAGAGCCCGTCCAGCGAGCAGGGACGCGTCGCGGTGGCCGTGGGCCGCGGCCAGGCGGTGACGTTCGACCTGGATAGCCTGCTCCAGGAGTTCCAGCGCGGTGTCTCCGCTCAGTTGGAGGGCGATGCCCAGGGGCATTACGATCTGGGAATGGCCTATCGGGAGATGGGGCTCTTCGACGAAGCGGTGGGCTCGTTCCGCATCGCGGAACGCGACCCGCGCCTGACGACGCGCTCCCGGGAGATGATCGGTCGTTGCCTCGCGAACTCGGATCGCCACGACGACGCCGCACGCGAGTTCGAACGCGCGTTGCGCTCACCAACGCTCGACGCGGCGGGGGAGGCCGAGCTGCGCTTCCAGCTTGCGCTGAGCCTGGCCGCGGTGGGCGAGATGGCGGATGCGCTGGCCCAGGTGGAGATCGCCGACATGCGCTTTCCGGGCCGTCCGGACGTGACCGAACGCCTTGCGGAGTGGCGCCGCTCGTTCGGGCAGGCGGCATGACGTTGCCCCGGCCGCCACGCGCGGTCGGCCGCCGCCTCGAACTCCACGCCCACACGCACTGGAGCGACGGCGTGCTGTCGCCGGCGGCGCTCGTGGACCTGGCGCTCGAACGCGAACTCCAGGCGCTGGCCGTGACCGATCACGACTCCGTCGAGGGCGTGGGGCCAGCGATCGCTGCGGCGGCCGGACGACTCGAGATCGTGCCGGGGATCGAGATGTCCTCGTCGCTCGAAGGTCACGACCTGCACGTGCTCGGCTACTTCGTGGACGTCGGCTCGGAGATGCTCGCTCGCCGACTCACCCGATTCCGCGAGGAGCGGCGGCAGCGAGCGCGCGCGATCCTCGAGCGGCTCGAAGCGCTGGGCGTGCCGGTGCCGGCGGACGAAGTGTTCGCGGCCGCGGGACCGGGAGTGGTGGGTCGTCCGCACATCGCGCAGGCGCTGCTGCGTGCGGGGCACGTGCCCAGCATCGAAGTGGCGTTCCAGCGATTCCTCGGCGGACGTGGCAGCGCATTCGTGCCGCGGCCGGCGTTCCATTCCGCGGAGGCCGTGCGCCTGATCCGTGACGCAAGCGGTGTCGCGGTGCTGGCGCATCCCGGTGCGCTCTCTCGCCGGCTCGTCGAGCAACTGGCCGAGGCCGGACTCGCAGGCATCGAAGTCTGGCATCCGCAGCACGGCACGATGGTGCAGCGCCAATGGCGCGAAGTGGCCAGGGAGCTGGGGTTGGTGGCGAGCGGCGGCTCGGATTTCCACGGTCCCCACCGCGGCGCCGGACTGGGCGAGATGCCCGTGCCCGAAAAGGCGCTCGAGGAGCTGCGCGCGCGCGCGACAGGATTGACGCCGAACTGAGACGGCGCCCCGGGCGTGGCGTTGACGCGCTCGCGAGAGGGTCACTATCTTTCGCCACGCCCCTGGTTCCTGGGCACCCCTCTCGGAGACCACCCATCCGTCGACTTTCGTGGATCGTGCTCGTCGCCTCGTTCGTCGCCGCCGGTCCGGTCACGGGCGAGGGGCTCGCGCCACTCGACGTGAGGGCGCTACCCGAAGCGTGGGGCGCGCCCGGCGGCCCGGGTCAAGTGGACGATCTCGCCATGGGGCACGGGTTGCCGTTCGCGTGGATGGGGATCGTGGCCGGCGGAGTCACGCTCAAGGACGGACTGCTGCCCGCGTTCAGACCGTGGCCCGGATTGGACGAGATCGCCGCGCCGCGCGCCTGGTACGACTCCGCCGCGGTGGCGATCGGGGAGGACGCGGGCTGGAACGGATTCTCGGCGTCGCTCGTCGAGCTCCGGGCACTCGCGACGCCGCCCCGCACGCGGCGGCCGCAGGCCTCGTTCACGATGGTGAACGGAAGCTCGGCGGTGGATCGCACCGGGCTCTTCCTCCAGCGCGGCGGGGAGGACTCCTGGCTCCGCGGTGGCGCGCTCACCGAGGAGCGGTCGGGCACGGGACGGCTCGAGGCGCGCGGGCAGCACGTCTGGTTCGCCGACCTGGGCCTCCGGCGCGGCGCACACACGTTCTCGGGCGCGTTCTCGCAACGCGGCTCGGCGGGTGGCACACGGCGCGATGCCACGTTCCTCGATCCGGGTGGCGTGCGACCGCCCTATGCGGGTCTCGAGGACGCGGCACACGGTGAGGGCGGATCGCTCGGATGGGACTGGGAGCGCGACGCGAGAGCGCTGCGCGTGACGCTGGCGCGCAGTCACGACCACCGTGAGTCCTTCGAATCCGAGCTGTTCGACCTGTTCGCGGAGCGCGAGGCGCAGCAGAACTCTCTCGCAATCGAGGCCTCGGACGGCGACGCCGCGCGTAACCGGGGCGTTCGGCTCGAGATCACGCGGGCGAAGGTCACGCGCAGCGAGGACTTCCTCACGCAGCGGCCGGCACTCGAGGCGCGACACGCCAGCGTCTGGCTCGCCGCGCGCGACGTACGCTCGCTCTTGGGCGGGCGGCTCGAGACGCAGCTCGGTGTTGGTCACACCGACGCGCCCTCGCGGCGTGCCGAGCGCATCCAGTTGGCACCTTCGTTGGTGTGGCGGCGCGAGGAAGGCGGTCGCCGCTGGCGAGCGCACGTCGGACGCTTCGTGACGCCGCTGTGGTCCGACCTCGCCACGGGGGTCAGCGCGTTCGTGCAGGACACATGGGCCGCAGGCGCCGGGCTGGCCGCGGGATCCGAGTCGCGCCAGTGGTTCGAACTCTCCGGGATCGCGACCGAGACCGGACAGCGGGCGCTGCTCCAGCGCTGGCCGGTCCGGGACCTCTCGCTTCGCTACGGTTGGACGGCGGAGCGCGTGCGCATCCAGGACGCGCTCGTCCAGGCCTCGGCCGGCGCTCGCCGGGGTTGGTTCGGAGCGGATGGCTCCGTGTGGTCACGCGTGCGCCCGGCGGGGAGCGAGTTGGCGCGCGTGGACCCCTCGCTCGGCGGGCGCGTGGGGGCGGAGGTACGATTCGCCGTGTTCGCAGGCGACCTGCGCGTGCGACTGCGATTCGAGACCGCCTGGGTCGGGGATCGCGAGACCGAGCCGCTCGAAGGCTACTTCAC
>JAHFBW010000327.1 GCA_023249845.1 Candidatus Eiseniibacteriota bacterium | reverse complement strand
ACGCTTCGATGGCCGCGCGCAGCCCCGCGCCGCCCGCGCCGATCACCAGCACGTCGTGTTCGTGCGTCTCGTATGGCGCGCTCACATGAGCCTCCAGTCGGTGATCACGCCCTGCGAGAGCAGCCGCACGTAGAGGTCGGCGCCGCATACTGCGAACAGGCTCCACCACGCCCACGCCATGTGGTGCGAGTTCAACCAGCTCGAGGTCTCCCACACCTTGTGCCTCGGGCCGCCGGCCACCGCGCACGAGAAGCAGTCCACGCGCCCGCCCACCAGGTGGCGGATGGAGTGGCAGGAGAACGTGTACATCGTGAGCAGCGAGTTGCTTGCGAGCAGCACGAGCGAACCCACGCCGATACCGAAGTGGCCGTCGAAGATGAACCCCTTCACGATGTCCATCCACAGGAAGAACAGGATGGGGATGGCGAGGTAGATCAGGTAGCGGTGGATGTTCTGCAGGACGAACGGAAAGCTCGCTTCGCCGCTGTAGCCGCTGCCGCGCGGCTCGCCCACCGCACACGCCATGGGGTCGGCGAAGAACGCGCGGTAGTAGGCCTTGCGGTAGTAGTAGCAGGTGCCGCGGAAACCGAGCGGCGCTCCAAGTACCAGGAGCGCGGGCGAGAGCGGCCACCACTTGGGCTTCAAGAGCGGAGAGTAGAACGGCGACAGGTAGTTGGCGGTCGCGTAGTGGTTGCCCTGGAACGCGGCCCACGTTGCGTAGGCTCCGAGCACGAGGAGCGCGAGCCCCTGCACCACGGGCTGCAGCCACCAGGCGTCGGTTCGCTCGGTCCTGCCGAAGCCCTCGCTCAAGCCCCGGCCACGATCGCCACCCGGCGGGGCGCCAAGGCCGCGCGTCGGCCGCGCCGGGGTCGCGGGGTTCGCCACCGCGGCGCCGCCCGCAGCCCCACTCGCCAACCTGCGCGTTCCCTGCGATCCGTCGGCGCCTGGCGACATCGAGTCCCTCCGGTCCGGCGTGCGCGGCGAGCGTGCGCCGCGTGGAACTGGTGTGATGCTCACGGGCAGGATACCCGGCGAACCTAACACCACCCGCAGGGGATTCGAAAGGGCGCGCGCGCGCGCCGCGGCCGCACGCCCGGCCGCCTGCGCGCACGTGTCCGCTGTGGCAGAGTCCGCGCCATGGATCGCGTCGAGAGCCTCGCCATGGACCCCGACATCCGCCGCGCGGGCACGTTGCCGGCGTGGGTGTATTCCGACGCCGACGTGCACCGGCTCCAGCGCGAGCGCGTCTTCTTGAGGAGCTGGCAGTGGGTGACGGATGCCGATCGCGTGAAGGTGCCGGGTGCCGTGTGTCCCGTCACGGTGCTCGAGGGCTGCCTCGACGAGCCGCTCGTGCTGTCGCGCGACCGCGACGACAAACTCCATTGCCTCTCCAACGTGTGCACGCACCGCGGCACGCTCGTGTGCGAGCGAGAGGGCGTGGAGAGCTTCATGCGCTGCCGCTACCACGGCCGGCGCTTCGCGCTTGACGGCAAATTCCTCTCCATGCCCGAGTTCGACGACGTGGAGAACTTTCCGAGCCCCTCCGACGACCTGCCGCGCGTGCCGTTCGGACAGCTGGGCAAGCTGCTGTTCGCGTCGCTCTCGCCGTCGTGCCCTTTCGACGAGCTGGTCGCGGACCTGCGCGCGCGCTGCGGGTTCCTGCCATTCGAGCGCGCGGTGTTCGACACCACGCGCTCGCGCGAGTACCTCGTCCACGCCAACTGGGCGCTCTACTGCGACAACTATCTCGAGGGGTTCCACATCCCTTACGTGCACGGCGGGCTCGCGCAGGCGATCGACTATGCCAACTACCGCTGCGAGCTGTTTCGCTGGAGCACGTTGCAGCTCGGCATCACGCAACCGGGCGTCGAGTGCTTCGAACTGCCGGCCGGGCACCCGGATCAAGACATGCGCGTGGGTGCTTACTACTGGTGGCTATACCCCAACACGATGCTCAATCTCTACCCGTGGGGGGTGTCGCTCAACCTGGTGCGCCCGCTCGCCGTGGACCGCACGAAGGTCTCGTTCCTGTCGTTCGTCTGGGACGCCAGCCGGCTGGACCGCGGCGCGGGCTCGAGCCTGGACCGCGTCGAACGCGAGGACGAGGTGATCGTCGAGAGCGTCCAGCGTGGCACACGCTCTCGGCTCTACGAGCGCGGCCGCTACTCTCCGGCGCGCGAATCCGGGGTGCACCGCTTCCACACGCTGCTTGTGGAGGCCATGAAGCGGGGCTGATTCGCGCTTGACGGCGCCTTCCCCAGCGTGTGCATACTCTCGGCAAGGGGTTCTGCGCGAGTACCTCGTGAGGCGGCAGCCGAAACATCGCGTCCTCTCTTTTCTCATCCCTTGAGGAGGACGTATGCCGGCTCCAACCGAGATCACCGCCCAGCAGTTCAGCCGCTTGATCGGGCTGCCCGATGCCCCGATCGTGCTCGACGTCCGCAGTGACGATGCGTTCGCGCGCGATCCCCGGCTCATCCCTACCGCGATCCGGCGTGATGCCCGTACGGTCGAGTCGTGGGCGACGTCGTACGCCGGCGGCCACGTCGTCGTGTACTGCCAGCACGGGGGACCACTGAGTCACGGCGTCGCCGCATGGCTCCGCGAGGCGGGCACCGAAGCCGAGACGCTCGATGGAGGCTACGAGGCGTACGTGTTGTCAGGCGGCGTGCTGGTGGACTCCACCAAGCTACCGCGCCGCGACACACGCGAGCGCACGGTGTGGGTCACGCGGGCGCGCCCGAAGGTGGATCGCATCGCCTGCCCGTGGCTCATCCGCCGGTTCGTGGACCGCGATGCCGTGTTCCTGTTCGTGGCCGCCACCGAGGTCGAGGCCGTGGCCGAGCGATTCCGCGCCACGCCGTTCGACGTCGAGGGCGTGCACTGGAGTCATCGCGAGGGCACGTGCACGTTCGACACCATGGTGGACGAGTTCGGGCTCCACTCGCCCGCGCTCGACCAGCTGGCGCTGATCGTGCGAGGCGCCGACACGGCGCAGATGGACCTGGCGCCCGAGGCGGCGGGACTGCTTGCCGCGTCGGTTGGCTTCTCGCGGATGTACAAGGACGACCTGGAGCAGTTGAACGCCGCGATGTCGCTGTACGATGCATTCTATCGGCGGTTGCGTGACGCAGCCGACGAGACGCACAACTGGCCAGCACCCAAGCCGAAGACGGAGGCTCAGCCGGCGGCGAAGCCGGCACGCGTGTGAACCGAGGCACGGTCTCGTGGTCGGAGGCCGTGCGCGTCTGGTGGCGGGTGGGCTGGCTGTCGTTCGGCGGGCCCACCGCCCAGATCGCGCTCCTGCATCGCCTGCTCGTGGACGAACGGCGCTGGCTCGACGAGCGGGAGTTCCTGGACGCGCTCGGGTTCTGCATGCTGTTGCCGGGACCCGAAGCCATGCAGCTCGCCACGTACGCCGGCTGGAGGCTTCACGGCGTGCGTGGCGGCCTCGTGGCCGGTGGCCTGTTCGTGCTACCGGGCGCGTGCGTCGTCCTCGCGCTCTCCGTGATCTACGCCACGCTCGGCCACGTGCCGCCGGTGCTCGCGGCGTTCCATGGCATCCGTGCGGCGACGCTGGCGATCGTGGTGGAGGCGACGTCGCGACTCGCACGACGCGCACTCACGGGAAAACGGTCGTGGTGGATGGCGGCGGGGTCATTCGTCGGGCTGTTCGCGTT
>JAHFBW010000326.1 GCA_023249845.1 Candidatus Eiseniibacteriota bacterium | reverse complement strand
TGCCGGCCCACGCGCCGGCGGGCGGCGCGAACTGCGGGATGCGCACGCTATCGCTGACCGTCTGCGCGAAACCGCTCTCGTGCACGATGTCGCCGTAGACGCGGTAGAGCCCGGCCGGCAGCGGTGGCAGCGCCGCCTCGAACTGTGACGAGTCGCGCATCACGGGATGCAGGTGCGCGAACGCGTCCATGGCGCCATCGCGGACGAGGAACAGGTGCATGAGCTTGCCGTGATCGGGAATGAGCGGCGCCCAGCGCCGTCCATGCCAGCGCTCGTCATCGATATTGAGATGCAGCAAGCCGGACATCTTGCTCACGTGGGTGCTCACATGAAACGGCCGGAACATATCGTTCGCGAACGCGCGGTCGATATTCTTCCACCACAGGTGTCCGCCCGCGAGCGCGCTGAACAGCACCACGGCCGCCACCGTGACGACGATGCGCGCACGGTGCCGGTCCGCTCGAGCCGCGTCGGCCCCCGGGGGGAGTGAGGCTTCGCGTGCCGCGGCGCCGACCAGCGTGAGCAGGCCCACGGAGAGGAACAACCCGAGCGCGATGAGCGTCACGAGCAGCGGTCCTTCGAGCGGCAGCCGGCGCGTGGACACCGCCTGCACCGGCACGATGGCCATGCCCGTGCCCTGCGCGCCGCTCACCACGACGTGCACGCCGTAGCTGGTGGTGACCATGAACCACAGGCTGACGCTGTAGAGCTGCGGATCGCCGGGCACGGGCTTCGCGACGTCCGGCGGGGGCGCGCCGTGTTCGCCCGCGTTCCACACGAACGGCTGGGCGGTGACCTGGCTCGGCTGTCCGCTCAGCACGCGCACGCTGATGTCCGCGAGCCCGGGCACCACGCCCGGCGCCCGCACCACGACGCGGATGGGATACGGCCCGGCGTTGCCTTCGAACCAGGTGTCCGGGCTGCCCACGTGCGCGCGGGCCGGCGTCACGAGCACGTGGGCGAAGAGCGCGACGCCGAGCAGCACGGCCAGCGGTCGGCGCACGGCGCACGTCATCGCTGGACCCCGCGCATCCAGCGGCCGCGCGTGAGCCCGATCCACGATGACGCCGCGGCGATCAGCATGGCCAGGCCGATGCCCGACCAGAACCCGAGTGCATCCCAGTTGCCGGCCGCGTCGCGGTCGAGCGACCAGTAGTTGTAGCGCCATGGGCCCAGCGTGCTGCTGTAGTCCCAGCGGTCCGCCACGAACAACGCATTGCGCGCCGCGGGCGACATCAGGAACGCCGCGAATGGCCACTGCGCCACCAGCAGGGTCAGCACGAACACCACTCCGAGCACGACTCCCTGCTGCCAGTCGCGCCGGTTCCCGAGCCGTGGCAGCAGCAGGTCGAACAGCAGCGCAGGAGCGAACAGCAGCAGCGGGAACGTGGGCGGCAGCATGTGCGTGGGCGGGTTGTACACCGGCGCCAGGCGCGCGGTGGCGGGGAACAGCGGCAGCGTCCAGGCCATGAACAGCGTCAGCCCCATGTACACCAGCGCCACCTTGGTGGCCGGCCAGCGCACGCGGCGCGCGCGCGCGGGTGCCAGCAGGAACGACGGCAGCGAGAGGGCGGCCACCTTGTAGAACAGCGAGCCATGCATGTCGTTCGCGAAGCCCGTGTACTCCCAGACGATGGTCGCCACCATCAGCAAGGCGATGCCCGAGCAGTACACGTACAGGCCGCGCAGCGCGCCGCTGGATTCGCCGGCACGGTTGAGGTGCGCCAGCACCATGAGCATGGCGCCGATCTGGATGGCGATCATGCCGACGCCGAGCAACGTGTGCGGCGGGGAGAGGATCTGGACGTCGAGCCCGTAGGCGTTGTGCCACCAGTTGTCGAACGGCGCCGAGGTGAGCATGGCGAAGCTGCCCCAGATGCACACCCACGCCCCGAGCGGAGCGCGAAAGCCCCAGAACGCGACACTGACGCCACGCTGTGCAGGATCGTCAGAGAAAGTCGTCTTCAGCGCTAGCCCGCCACAGGTGAGACCGGCGATCACCGCGCCGAGGTAGATGGCGACGTGCGCCGGGGTCAGGAACGCGTCGCGGCCGATGGTGCGATGCCACGAGATGTCCCACAGCAGGCCGAGGATGATGCAGGTGGAGGCAAGCGTCACCGCGCCGAGCGACCACGGCACGTGCAGGGCTGCCGAGGTGGGCAGCGTGCGCGGACCGGACGTCGGTGGGAGAGCGGAGGTGGTCATCGAAACTCCTGGGTGTGGGTGGTGCGAGCGAGCGATTGCGCCGAGTCTACCGCGCCGGCAGCAGGTTGACCGCGCGCTGGAACGCCACCGTGAACCGGGCGCTGCGCGTGTCCGCACCGATGGGCACGGAATACTCGAAGCGCAGCGCGGCGAGCGGGTCCGGCAGGCCGGGGCGCCACGCGAGGCCGCCGCCAATTTCAGACAGCCACTCGCTGTGACGCGGCCAGTCACGAAGCGTGGGTGCGGCCGCGCCGCTCGTCGCGTCGTGTCCCCAGACCGAGCCGGTCGCGGCGAACACGCCGCTCTGGAGCGGCAGCCACGCGGGCAGCGGCAGGTGCAGCAGCCGGCGGAGATCGTCAGCGAGGATCAGGTCGACGCGCGCGAACGCCTGCCCGGTCCCGGCCAGCTGATTGCGGTCGAGCGTGCGCAGGCTGCCGGCGCCGCCGAGGAAGAACGCGTCCTGCGGCAGGGCCTCGCCGCGCAACCGCCCGTACGTGGCCTGCGGCACCAGTGCGAAGTGACGGGTCAGCGACACGTCACCGCCGACCGTCACGCGCGTGCGGCGGTAGAGGAAGTCGCTGCCCATGCGCGGATCGCTCGTCCAGTGCGCCACGTTCACGCGGAAGCGCGTGTGCGGGATCGTGGCGTCGCCCTGCAGCGACAGCTCGCGCGCGCGGCCGGACGCGGCGGGCAGGTTGAACGCGAGCGTCGGATCGCCGCCGAACAGCGTCCATGACGTGGTGTAGGGCACGGACGACTCCAACTCATCGCGCCAGCCGATGCTCGCGAATCCGCTCTCGCCGCCGAACCGGAGCGACGAGCTGAAGCCATCGCGCCGCAGGTAGTGATGGCGGTCGCTGCCGTAGACGAGCGCGCCCAGCATGCTGGCGCCGGGGGCGTAGTGGTCGCGATCGAACGCCTCGCTCCAGCGTCCCGCCGCGGCGCGGAACGTCAGCCGCGAGCGGAGCCGCTCCACCGGCCACGACGTGCCCCACGCACCCTCGCCCAGCAGGTCGTGCGTGCCGGTGGTGTATTGCGCACGGCCGGAGAGCCGGCCGGGCAGCGGCGAGCGCAGCCCCAGCCCGGTCCCGAGCTGCCCGCCCTCGGCGCGGTTGAAGCCCAGCGCGGGCGACCACTCGAGGCGCAGGCCGCGGCGACCGCCACTGCTGCCCGTCCACACGTGCTTCCCATGCGGCCGGGCGAGCCCGACCGCGAGCGCCGAATCGAGTCCCGCCGTGTCCACCGGCGCGGCCGTGGCGCCGTACCAGGCATCGGTCGAGTCGGACATCGAATGGATGTACGCGTCGAGCAGGCTGTCGCTCGCAGCGGATTCTGCATGCGCTTGCGGGGCGCACGCCGCGAGCACCAGCAGCGTCGCCAGTGCGATGACGACGGGCACACCGCCGCGCGCGCTCACGACCGCTTCCCCTTCCCGCCGCCGAGCTTCACGCGCACCACCGTGCCGCCAGGACGCTTACCGGAGGGGGCAAACAGG
>JAHFBW010000325.1 GCA_023249845.1 Candidatus Eiseniibacteriota bacterium | reverse complement strand
AACGGAACAAGGCGCGCGCTCGCGTGGTCCCCGAGCCTCAGATCATCAAGGCTCACAAGGACGTCCAGGCTGCGAAGGCGCACTACGCGAGCCTGTTCGGTCACTCCTGCTATCCCATCGACAACAGCAAGGTGGCGACGGAGCAGGAGGTGGCCCACGACCTCGTGCCCAAGTTCGCGCGCCTCGCGATGAAGATTCTCAACACGCCCATCAAGAATCCGCGCGGCCAGGAGTGGGTGCGGCAGGAGATCATGGGCTTCCCCGACGACATCCAGCGCGCGTTGTTCGGCAAGGTGTACGGCCACGTCAAGCCGGAGCACATCCACGCCGAAGGCGTACAGGAGACCGCGCGCCTGTACGTCGCGGGCCGCCCGACCGGCGTCCTGATGGACCAGGCGGATTACGGCGTGTGCTCCGAGTGCGGGGAGGACGTGAGCGCCGCCGCCTGGCACCACGGGGCCGACAGCGGCGTGGTGTGTCGCGCCTGCTACAACGCGGCGGACGTCATCCACAAGTGCGGCGGCTGCGACGGTTCTGCGGGGTATGAGCGCATGCAGCGGCTCAACGATCTCGCCGAGCGAGCCGACGCCGACGGATGGGTGAACCTGCTCGCCGAGAGTGAGAAGCTGCCGGTCGTCCCGGACAACATCTCGTTCAAGGCTGCCTTCGACATGGGCTGGAAGGTGATGCAGGACGTGAAGGCCAAGCGCATCGACCCGTTCGAGGCGAGCGAGTGGGCCGAGGCCGCGATGCGCCAGTTCGGCTGGAAGGGCGAGCGGACCATCACCGACAAGCACGACCAGCGCGTGACGGCGTTCTCGAACGCGAACAACGAGGCCATCAGGCAGATGAACGTGATCCGTCGCAAGGACGCAGCGAAGTCGCTCGCGAAGCAGCAGGCGGAACTCGGCACCTGGAAGGTCGGCGACAAGGTGGCGCAGCAGGTCCGTGGGCCCATGGGCACGCCGGCGAGCATCCACGGCGAAGTGGTCAAGGGCACGGGCGGCGTGCTGCGTGTGAAGGTCACCGGCGGCGCGTCCATCATGGGCAACCTCGCCCCCGTGGGCCGCACGTTCCCCGTGGGCCCTGAGTGGCACCACGTGAAAGAGTCGATCGACGAGGGCACAGGCCCGGCCGATGACTACACGCTCGGGTCCGTCGTGGTCCTGCGACGTTCGCGCTTCGTCGTGGTGAACAAGAGCCTCGGCAAGACGAAGCTCATCCTGTTCCCCGAGACCGGCAGCGGCGTGAAGGGTGAAGTGGACATCCTCGACCGGGACACGGGCGCCGTCCGCCTGACCGTGGCCCCGGACCAGCGCATTCGGATGTCTGCCTCGACGTCCGACCGCTTCCAGTACTACTGGAAGCTGATGGCGCCGCATGGCTCGTCTCCACCGATGACTGAGGCGGTGCTCGAAGCCGCGCCCTCGAAGCCGCCGCAGGCCGGCGCGAAGCGCATGGCGAAGCTCCAGACCATCGCGCAGAAGGCGACGGAGAAGGGCAGGAGCGAGGACGAGCGGCATCGCGCGTCCGTGAACAAGATCCGCACAGCGGCGGCCGACGCCGCACAGAAGGCCATGGCTTCGGAGCATGCCGAGTTCGTGGCGTGGGCTTCGGCGCTCAACGAGGACACGACCGACGAGGGCGTGCTCGACGCGCTGGCCGGGGCGAGCGCCGCGATCAAGGCGCGCGTCGCGTTCTTCGTGGACATCGCGAACACGGCGCGCCTGAAGCTGTCAGACATCATCAGCATGTTCAAGGACACGCGCGTGTGGCGCATCTTCTCGGCCGTGGGCTGGAACATGAAGAGGCTGTACGAACTGCTCAAGCAAGGCCACGCGGCGTACACGCGGCTCATCCATGCCGTGGCGGAGTACGTCGCCGCCACGCGCGTCGGAAAGTGGACCGAGGCGGAACTGACGAAGCTCGACCTCTGGCTTCAGCACCATCCGAAGCTGAAGGTGCTCGGTGGTTTCTCCGTCGCCGGCATCCTTGTGTGGATGTGGTTCACGCAGCCCTACGTCGGGGACTCGAAGTACGACTTCGACCTTGAGGATGTCGTGTCCGCGCTCCACGGGGAGTTCACGCTCGCGAAGCTGTTCGCGGGCGCGGACGGGCACAAGGATCTCATGCTGTTCGCGCTTGGCATGATGACCGACATCTCCTTCCCGTGGCCCGGCCCGAACACGGCGCACTTCGCGGCGGCCATCCTCTATGCACTCTCCAAGCGGTACGGCGAGAAGCTCCGCCGTGCTGTGCTGGTGCCCATCGAGGAGCGGGAGCTTGCCGAGACGGCCAAGGGGATCGCGGACCTCCCACACGGCGTGTCGGTGCGCGTGCGCGTCTCCACGGCGAAGGAGATCCAGGTCATGTACTACTTCGCCGCGACGAAGCGCCGCTCAACTGCGAAGGACGGCGTGACGGGGAACATCATGCTCGGCCACGGCCAGCGCATCGGAGGCCGTGACGTCGGACCGTGCGACGACGCCTGGATGATCGAGTGGTCGGAGGCGTCGCAGGGTTGGGGTCCGCTTCTCTACGATGTGTGCATCGAGGTGGCGACGAAGCTCGGCGGCGGGCTCATGGCCGACCGGGCCAGCGTCAGCGACGACGCGCATCGCGTGTGGATGTACTACATGAAGAACCGGCCGGACGTGAAGGTGCGTCAGCTTGGCGCCGACTGCCTCCAGAAGTCGGCGAAGGACCACGCGGAGAAGGACAAGACGACCTGGACGGACGAGCCCGAGAGCAAGCGCCTGACGAAGTCGAACCCGACGACCATGCGCACGCTCGCGGCGACGGGTCGCCTCGTTCTCGACGGCGTCTCGGCGTCGAAGCTCGGCGTCACCCTGCACGAGCCGGCGACGGTCTGACGTGCCGGTCCTCGCGGCGGGCGAGCGCGTGACGGCGCGGCAGATGTCCGACTTCCTCGGCGTCCCCGTCCGGTGTTTCGGGAAGTACGTCAGGGAAGGATGGCTTCCACAGCCTGACAGCGCGCGCACCTGGCGGCGCGAGGACGTGCTCGCGCTCCATGCCTGGTTCGAGGCCCAGCGCGTGGGCGACAAGACTGCCGTGAGGCCATCTTTCCACTGATCCGATGTTCAGCCTTGACACTCCGCCCCCTGGCCGCGAAGGTGCAAAGTGGTTCGGGGTAGGACGTGACATCTGACGCGATGGCGGCAGTATGCGCGACCTCGGAAGGGAGGGAGGCGACGTGACGGTGGCGGACCGCTACGAGGGTCAGGACGCCGGCACCTGTGGGTGCGGCTCCCGGCTCGTCTGGACGAGGTGCGCGGCCGGGAAGTGGTGTGTCACGCACGCCGACCCGGTCAAGGCGCTGGCGTGCTCGTCGATGTATGAGGCCGTCTCCGACGTGGACGAGACGGCCGGAGCGCACTAGCCGCGTCGGGTATCTTGCTCACGGGGGCGCAAGATGTCAGACGGCATCGACTGGTGTCTCATCTGCGAGCAGCGTCCGGCCGAGGGGACGCTTCGCCGGATCTTCACGAGCAGCGGCGCGCCGGTCATCGCGGACACAGCGGTGCCCGTCGCTCGCGTGTGCCAGGTCTGCGCGGACCAACACCACGGCACTCCGGGCGAGGCTCACCACACGCGCACGACGGTGTGGGAGTTCATCCTGACCGATCCAATGCCGGACGAGCGTGCGTGAGTCGCGCGCGCATCTTCGCCACCTGCAAGCGATGCAGCTTCGAGCGCGATCACTACACCAGGGCCGACGGGACGAAGGTCAGCCCATGC
>JAHFBW010000324.1 GCA_023249845.1 Candidatus Eiseniibacteriota bacterium | reverse complement strand
AGCCTCACACTTTCGCTCGCGGCCCTGGGGCTGGTGCGCGTCCCGGGCCGTCTCGTGGAGCCGATCATCGCGCTCTCCATCGTGTTCGTGGCCGTGGAAACATTGCGCGCGCGTGGCGCGAAACGCGACGTGCGCGCGTGGCTGGCGTTCACGTTCGGGCTCGTTCACGGGTTCGGCTTCGCGAGCGTGCTCGCCCAGTTCGGCCTGCCGCGCGAGTCACTGGGCTGGGCGCTCGCCGGCTTCAACATCGGCGTCGAGCTGGGGCAGGGGGGGATCGTGCTCGCCGTGGCGCCGGCGCTCGCGTGGCTCGCGCGCCGTTCGGCTCCGGCGCATGCCAGGCTCGTCACCGCGCTGGCGGTGATCATCGCCTCGGCGGGTGGCTACTGGTTCGTCCAGCGCGTGTTGCGCCTGGGCTGACCCGCTGCGTTTCGAGTGGCCCGGGCTTCGTGCGACCCGCCCGCGGCGCCGGGCGGAGTGAAACGGCCGGGTACCCTCACCAGGCGACCCGGCTCGGCCGTTACCGGCGCACGGTCAGCGCTTGACCGCTGGCCAGCGCGGGCCCGCGGGCGTCCGGCCCGATGTCGCGGCCCACTGGGGGCACTCGCCCATGCAGAACAGCGCGAACCGCCGTGTCTTGGCCCGCGCTGCCACGACCGCGTGAAGACGCGTGCCCGCGTTCGCGTTCCGGCATGCCCTTCGCAGGGCGCAACCCGAGTCGTCCACGCGTCGTAAGCCTCACGCGCCACGAGAAGCCGTGACGCCGCGAGCTCGAACCGGTCACCCCCCCGCGGCGGGTGGCCCTTCTGGAGGTGTCCATGCGTCGTTTTGCTCGCTCGGCGGATCGGGGGGAGGACATCGTCCGCGCCATCGTTCCGCCGCACGTGTTCGCGCACATGGCGAGGCTCTCCGACGACCACTGGCCCGGCTTGGCCGAGCGCGCGCGCGCGAGCCTCGAGTTCGCCCGTGAGGTGCGCGCCGAGCGGTGCGCGCTGCGCGGCGTGGCGCCGCTCCGCGCCTCGACCGGTGCTGGTGGCCGGCGCACGGTGTTCGACGCGCAGCACGGCACGTCCCTACCGGGCCATCCGGTGCGCCGCGAGGGGGAGCCGGCCACCGACGACGTGTCCGTCAACGAGGCCTATGAGGCGCTCGGTGCGACCGCGCGCTACTTCAAGAAGGTGCACGCACGGAACTCGATCGATGGCCGCGGCCTGCCGCTCGACGCCACCGTCCACTACCGGAGGTCGTTCAACAACGCGTTCTGGAACGGCAGGCAGATGGTGTTCGGCGACGGCGACGGCGAGATCTTCGGGCGCTTCACGCAGTCGCTCGACATCATCGGCCACGAACTCACGCACGGCGTCACCCAGTACGAGGCCGGACTCGAGTACGAGGGACAGAGCGGCGCTTTGAACGAGCACATGAGCGACGTGTTCGGCTCACTCGTCAGGCAGTACGCGCGGAGACAGACGGCGCGCAAGGCGGACTGGCTGATCGGCGCGGGGCTGTGGGCGCCGGGCGTGCACGGTATCGCGCTGCGCAGCATGCGCGCGCCGGGCACCGCGTACGACGACCCGCGCATCGGGCGGGATCCCCAGCCCGCGCACATGGACGGTTACGTCGACACGGCGGACGACAACGGCGGCGTGCACATCAACTCCGGCATCCCGAATCACGCGTTCTACCTGGCCGCCATCGGCTTCGGCGGACGCGCGTGGGTGAAGGCGGGGAAGGTCTGGTACTTTGCCCTCACGCAGACGCTGCGCCGCGACGCCGACTTCATGGTGGCGGCGGCCGCCACGGTGGAAGCGGCCGGCTCGCAGTTCGGCACGAAGGGCGCCAGCATCGTGCGTGCGGCATGGAAGTTGGTGGGCATCGAGGTGAAGGGCGCTGCGGGACGCCAGCGGAGGACCCACCACCCGAAGCCCGCCGCCAGGGCGAAGGGGGCCGTGAAGCGTGCGGATCCACGTGGTGCAGAGCGGAGGCATCGCCGGGCTTCGTAGCGAGCACGAGCTCGACACCGACCGTCTCCCGGACGAGAGCCGGCAGCACATCACGCAACTGGTGCAGGGCGCGGCATTCTTCGCGCTCGAACCACGCCGATCGTCGCACCTGCCCGACATGATCCAGTATCGCGTGCGAATCGAGGAAGGCGACCGGTCGCACGAGGTGCTGTTCGACGACGGCTGCGACGACCCGCCCCTGCTCGAGTTGGTCGAACGCGTGGCCGAGTTGGCGAGGACGGTGCCGCGCGCTTGAGTCGCGGCGCACCCACTGGGCCGCCGCGAAGGAGGCAGGCATGCAGGGTCCTTTGCGTATCCGGCTCGCACCCAGGGCCAGCGCGGTTGGCAAGCCCGCGGGACCGCTCGACCCGTGGCTCGGTCGGCTGGTGAAGCTGGTACCCACCGAGATCGTCGCCGTGTACCTGGCCGGCCGGCCGCTCGCCCAAGCCCGTCTCGCAGGCGAGTGGCCGCTCGTGTGCCTCGCGCTGCTCGTCGTCGTGCGCGCGTGGGGCACTTCCGACCGGCGCGGTCCGCAATGGCTCTCGGTGGGGATCGCCGCCGTGTCGTTCGTGCTTTGGGTCTACGCGACCGGCGGCCGCTTCCTCACGTGGACGGCGGACGTGAACCTCGCAGGTCTCGGTGTGCTCGTGTGGACCACGCTCGTGCCGGCGCTCTGGCGGGGAGACGACACGGCCTGAAGCGGCGTGGTCGCGGCCGAGCCGGTCTCAGTCCACTCTCGAGGGGAGCCGCCACACCAGCGCCTCGGCCGCCGAGCCGGTCACGAGCCGATCGGTCTCCTCGGGCACCACGAGCAGCGCATGCGCGCGCGACTGCGGCGCCAGGTGGCCCGACAGCTGCGTGCCCGCCGGGCTCGCCCACAGCGTGCCGTCGCGCCACTCCAGCGTGACGCGCACGAAGTCGGTGCGGCCGGCACGTGACTCCAGGTCCACGGCCACGCGCACCGGTACACGCGGCCGGTCCAGCACGGCGTGACCCTGGAGCGCGCGCAGCGCTGGGCGCACGAGGACCTCGAACACGCACGCCACCGACGCGGGGTTTCCCGGAAGCCCGAACAGGAGCTTGCCCTGCGGTGTGCCGAACGCCTGCGGGCGGCCGGGTCGCATCGCCACGCGCCAAGCCTCCACCTCGGGCATGCTGCGGAGCGCGAGTTTCACAGGATCACGGTCGCCCTCCGACACCCCGCCCAACGTGAGCACGACGTCGCACGATTCGAGCGCCTCGCGCATCGCGGTGGCGACTCGCCCGGTGTCGTCGGGTAGCCGCCGCGCTCCGGACACCTCGCATCCGCTCGATTCCAGCAGCAGCCGGATCATGGGGAGATTGCTGTCGCGGATTGCGCCCGGCTTGAGCGGTTGGTCCACGTCGAGCAGTTCGTCGCCGGTGGAGAGCACCGCCACGCGCGGCTTCGGGCCCACCTCGAGGCGCGGCCGGCCGAGTGCTGCGAGCAATCCCAGGTCGTGCGCCGAAAGCTCGCGCCCCGGTTCCATGACGAGCGAGCCCGAGGTCACGTCGGCGCCCGCCTCGCGAACGTGGTCGCCGGCGCGCGACGGCCGGCTCACGGTGCAGCTCTCGGCCCTGCCCGTACCGCCGCGCACGCTGTCCTCGAACGGCACCACGGCGTCGGCACCGAGCGGCAGCATCGCGCCCGTCATGATGCGCGCGCACTCACCGGGGCGAAGCACGCGCTCGCTGGTTTGGCCGGCCGGCAGCACCTCGACCACGCGCAATGTCACCGGCGCGGCCTCGCTCGCC
>JAHFBW010000323.1 GCA_023249845.1 Candidatus Eiseniibacteriota bacterium | reverse complement strand
AAAATAGGTGATGCGCACGCTGCCCTTGGGCTCCATGCCCTTCTTCACCTCGACCTGGCGGACGCCGCTCGGGAACCGCGGCCCCTTCGCCATCCAGGCGCCGGTGCGCTTGCCGGTGGAGGGGAGCGAGCCGAGGTAGCGGGCCAGCAGCGGGACGATGGAGTCAGTCTTGAACGTGCCGGCGAAGAAGAATGTGAAGTCCGCAGCGTTCGCGAACCGCTTGCGATGGAACACCAGCGCGTCCGCGAGCTTCACCGCGCCCACTTCCTTCGCGTCCGGGACCCGGCTCATGTAGAAATCGCCCGTGTTGACGCGGTTCAGCGTGTCCGCGAACACCTGCTCGGGGCTGTTCGCGCGGTTGGCGAGGAATGCGTTGAACTGCGCCTTAAGCGCCGCGAACGCCTCCGAATCCTCGGTGGGCTGCGTGAAGCCCAGGTAGACGAGCTGGAGCGCGCTCTCCAGGTCCTCGGGACGGGTGGTGACGTTCACGCCGTGCAGGTAGGGCTGCTCGAACGGCGTCACCCGCAGGATCTTGCCGGCCAGGAGCTTCTGCATCTCGGTGTTCTTGTGACCGCCGACGCCGTTATCGCTAACCACGAACGGCGACATCCACGCCCCCACGTACGCCGCGGAGTCCGCAGTGGAGAGCCCACCCTTCGCGTAGCAGCTGAACTGGATCTCGTCCGCCTTGAAGTCGGTGGGTTTGAGCCACACCTCCACGCCGTTCGCGAACGTCACCACGGTGACGCCCAGCTCGTCCACGGTGCGCTTGGACTTGACCTTGCCGCTCACCGGCAGCTTCGCCATGAGCGCCGAGGCGGCGGCCTTGTCCACCCACGCGGACGGCTTGGCGGCGATCGAGCGCTCGAGCAGCGCGCGCAGGTCGGCCTCGGTCGGCAGCGGCACGCCCGCCTTCTCGGGGCCGTCCGCGAGCACGACGCGATTGCGCGTCGAGATGAGCGTGTCGGCCAGCGCATTCACCTCGGCCAGCGTGATCCCCGGGATCAGCGCCTGGCCCAGCGTCGTGGTCGCCTCGATGCCGGGCTGCGGCTCGCCGTTCAGGTACGCGGCCACCATCTCCGCGGCGAGGCCGCGGCTCTCGGTCTTCTCGCGCTCGGCGTAGGCCTGCGCGAGTGCTGCCAGCTGCTCCTTCTTGGCGCGCTCCAGCTCGGTGGCGAGGAAGCCGTGCGTGCGCACGCGGGCGGTCTCCTCGAGCAGCGACGCGAGTCCCTCGGCCTGCTTACCGTCCGCAGTCTGCGCCTCGACATAGTTGAGGCGTTCGCCGCGCGTGAATTGGAACTGGCCCGCGAACGCCGCAAGGAACGGCGAACCTGCGCGGTGCGAGATCTCCTCGAAGCGCGCGTTCAGCATGGCGCTGAACAGCTCGGCCTTGAGGCCCGAACGGTACGCTCCCACGGTGCTCTCGGGCCGGCGCTCGCGCTTGACCAGGATGGCGACAGACGACGTCGTGGCTTCCTTGTCGGACACCACGCCGACACGCGTTTCGTCGTGCCCCGGGATGTCGAAGCGCGGCACCTCGCGCGAGTCCGCGCGCTTGGGCAGATCCGAGAAGTGCTCGCGGATCAGGCGCTCCATCTTGTCCGGGTCGATGTCGCCGATCGCGATCACCGCCATCCACTCAGGGCGATACCAGTCGTGGTAGAAGTCACGCAGCCGAGCGTACGGCGCGCCCTGCAGGATTTCCGGCTTGCCGATCGGCAGACGGTCTGCGTAGCGCGAGCCCTCGAAGATGAGCGGGAACTGCTTCCGCTGCATGCGCTCCTGGGCTCCGCGCCCGAGCCGCCACTCCTCGGTGACGACGCCACGCTCCTTGTCGATCTCCCTCTCGCTCATGGTCGCTCGCCCCGCGAAGTCGGAGAGCGCGTTCAGGCCCGTGTGAAGCAGCGTGTCGCCATCCGTGGGCACGTCGAGCATGTACACCGTCTCGTCGAAGCTCGTGTAGGCGTTCGCATCGGCGCCGAAGCGCAACCCGATCTTTCGGAGGTAGGCCACGAGTTCGTCGGCGTCCTTGAAGTGCGCCGAGCCGTTGAAGTTCATGTGCTCGACGAAGTGCGCGAGCCCTTGCTGGTCATCGGCTTCCGACGTCGAGCCCACCGGCACCGCGAGACGCAGCGAGACACGCGTCTCCGGCTTGACGTTCTTCTTGACGAACCAGCGGATGCCGTTCGGCAGCACGCCCCGGCGGACGGTGGGGTCCCAGCGGAGCGAGTCCGTGAGCGACGGCGCGGAGCCCTGCGCGAACACCAGTGGCGCGGCAAGGCACAGCGCGGCGACCAAGACGGCGGCCGAATGAATGAAGCGGGCGAACAGCCCACGCAGCAACACACGCGAAGACATCCTCGACCTCCGGAACGGGGCACACGCCGCAGGGAGGCGAATGCCGGGTGAACGGTCCACGCGGGACCTCACTTCATGTGAGAGATGACGGCGTCGCCGAACGCGCTGCATTTCACTTCCACAGCACCCGGCATGAGCCGTGCGAAATCGTAGGTCACAGTGCGCGCGCCGATGGCGCCGTCCATGCCCTTCAAGACCAGGTCCGCGGCCTCGTTCCAGTCCATGTAGCGCAGCATCATCTCGCCCGAGAGGATCACCGAACCGGGGTTCACGCGGTCCTGGTTCGCGTACTTGGGCGCCGTGCCGTGCGTGGCCTCGAACACGGCATGGCCCGTGACGTAGTTGATGTTGCCGCCGGGTGCGATGCCGATGCCGCCAACCTGTGCGGCGAGCGCGTCAGACAGATAGTCGCCGTTCAAGTTGAGCGTCGCGATGACGTCGAACTCGTCCGGACGTGTGAGCACCTGCTGCAGCACGATGTCCGCGATGGCGTCCTTCACGAGCACGCGACCGGCCGCGAGGGCCGCCTTCTGCTCGGCGTTCGCGGCGTCCTCGCCGCGCGCGGCCTTGGTACGCTCCCACTGCTCCCACGTGTAGACGCGGTCGCCGAACTCGCGCTCGGCGAGCGCGTAGCCCCAATTGCGGAACGCGCCTTCCGTGTACTTCATGATGTTGCCCTTGTGCACGAGCGTCACGCTCTTCCGCTTGTGGCGGACCGCGTAGTCGATCGCGGCACGGATCAGGCGCTCGCTGCCTTCACGCGACACCGGTTTGAACCCAATGCCGGTCGAACCCGGGAAGCGGATCTTCTTGTGGCTGGAGGGGAACTCCTTCTCGAGGAACGCGAGCACCTTGGCCACCTCGGGCGAGCCCTCCGCGAACTCGATGCCGGCGTAGATGTCCTCCGTGTTCTCGCGGAAGATCACCATGTCCACCTTCTCGGGTGCCTTCACCGGCGAGGGGGCCCCCTGGAACCAGCGCACGGGTCGCAGGCAGACGTAGAGGTCGAGGATCTGGCGCATCGCGACGTTAAGCGAACGGATGCCGCCGCCCACGGGCGTCGTGAGCGGGCCCTTGATCCCCACCAAGTACGTGCGGAACGCGTCGAGCGTCGCGTCGGGCAGCCAGCTGCCGGTCTGGTCGAACGCCTTCTGGCCGGCGAGCACCTCGAGCCATCCCAGTCGGCGCTTGCCGCCATACGCGCGCGACACGGCCGCGTCGAGCACGCGCACGGACGCGCGCCAGATGTCGGGGCCGGTGCCGTCGCCCTCGATGAACGGGAGCACGGGATGGTCCGGCACGGTCATGCGACCGTCGCGGAGAACGATGGGCTCGGCTTGCGTGACGCTCATGGCGCGGACTCCTGGATCCTGGGAGGGGATTCGGATGCGACGTCCGGGTCCGAGGCTCCACGACGCAGGCGGCGCGAGCTCCGGTACGGGTAGATGTCGAGGAC
>JAHFBW010000322.1 GCA_023249845.1 Candidatus Eiseniibacteriota bacterium | reverse complement strand
TGACCGAACTGGGAGAGGGCGCCGTCCTAGTCGGGTCCGACGACCTGACCCATCACATCGAAGAAGAGCCTCTCGACGAACTTGGGCACCTGGCAGAGCAGTTCAACGACATGGCCACCAGCCTCGACGTGGCGCGGACCCGCCTGCGCACGGCCAATGAAGAACTCGCCGAGGTGAACCATATCCTCTCCCAGCGCATCGAGGCGGAGCTGGCGAAGGTGCGGCTCGCGGCGGTGATCCAGCGGAACCTGTTGCCCAAGGAAGCTCCCGCGATCGCGGGCTACGACCTGGCGGGAGAAACGGTCCCGGCGCAGACGGTGGGCGGCGACTACTACGACTTCATCCCGATGGGCGCGGGCCAGATGGCGTTCTGCCTCGGGGACGTCTCGGGCAAGGGACTGCCCGCGTCACTGCTGATGGCAAATCTTCAAGCCGCCGTGCGCAGCCAGGTACTGGCCGAAGCGTCCGTCACCGAGTGCCTGAGCCGCACGAACACGCTGCTCTACCGCTCGATGGAAGAAGGCAAGTTCGTCACCGCGTTCTTCTGTGTGCTCGATCACGCCGCGAATCGCCTGCGGTTCTCGAACGCCGGCCACAATCCGCCCGTACTGCTGCGCGCCTCCGGCACGCCGGAGCTCCTGGAGGTTGGCGGGTTGATCCTCGGCTTCGTGGAGAACACGGAGTTCGAGGAGAGGACCTGCGAGATCCGCCGAGGAGACCTGCTCGTGATCTACTCGGACGGGATCAGCGAATCCGCGAACGCCAGTGGTGATGAGTTCGGCGTGGAAGAGATCGTCGAAGTGGCCCGCCGCGTGCGTCGGTGTACCGCGCGCGAGATCCTGGACGCGATCATGCAGGCGGCCACGGCGTTCGCGGGCGAACAGCCGCAACTGGACGACATGACGATGATCGTCCTTAGGCGGGAGTGATAGTCCGCTACACCGTTCCCACCGCCACGGTCGCCGCCATCTTCCGCGCTCGCGTCTTCCGCGGCACGCGGTTCCAGCTTCCGCCGGCGAGCGCCACCATGAGCGCCTTCTGCAGATGCAGCCGGTTCTCGGCCTGCTCCACCACCACGCTCTGCGGGCCATCGATCACAGAGTCGGTGACCTCCTCGCCGCGATGCGCGGGCAGGCAGTGCATGAACACGGCGTCGGGGTGGGCGGCGGCCATCATGCGCTCGTCCACGGTGTAGCCGCTGAACGCGATGCGCCGCCACTCGGCTTCTTGCTCCTGCCCCATGCTGGTCCACGTGTCGGTGTAGATCATGTCGGCGCCACGCACGGCTTCGTACGGGTCGCGCACGCGCTTGACCGTGCCCTTCGCGCGCACCTCGGCGTCCAGGTACAGCCCGGCGTCGGGCTCGAAGCCGTCCGGCACCGCGACCCGGAGCTGGAACCCGAACAGCGTGCTCGCCTCGAGCCACGAGTGCAGCACGTTGTTACCGTCGCCCACCCACGCGATCGTGATCTTGTCGAGGTCGCGGCCGGCGCGCCAAAGCGTGTAGAGGTCGGCGAGGATCTGGCAGGGGTGCGAGTGGTCGGTGAGCGCGTTGATCACCGGGATGGTGGCGTGGCTCGCAAGGCGCTGGACCAGCTGGTGCGAGAACGTGCGCACCACAACCAGGTCCACCATGCCAGAGAGCACGTGCGCAACGTCCTCGACGGATTCGCGGCCGTGCTCCGAGACCTCGGCGGCGCCCAGGTCCACGGCGTCGCCGCCCAGCTCGTGCATGCCCACAGTGAACGACACGCGCGTGCGCAGCGACGGCTTGTGGAACACGAGTGCGGCGGTCTTGCCGGCGAGCGGCCTCGGGGCGCGCGGCGTGCCGCGCGCGGCGCGCAGGCGGTCGGCCTCGGCGAACAGCTCCAGCACGAATGCGCGCTCCAACCCCGCGATGTCCACCAGATGTTCGGGCGCTCCGGCCACTTTGCGCACCTCCTTCGTCACGAGATCACCGGCAACGACGGATCGGTCGAATCCGCCGCCGCCGGCATGGGCAACACATAGGAACGCGCCTGGCGCGCGGCCTCCTCGGAGGCTCCCGGCACCAGGTCCAACGTCATCGCCACTTCGTCACACGCGTGGCGCTTGGGGCAGCGCACGCAGTCGGTCCACACCTTGCGCGGTAGCGACTCGCGCTGGTGCGCGGTGAAGCCGCAGCGCTCGAAGAACGGCACCTCACGCGTGAGCGCGATGATGCGCGGCAGGCCGAGTGCGCGCGCGTCGGCGACCACGGCCTGGACGAGCGCAGCACCCAGTCCGCGCCCGTGCGCGTCGGGCCGCACCGCGAGCGAGCGCACCTCGCCCAAGTCACGCCACAGGAGGCGCAGCGCGGCGCACGCCACCACGCTGCCGGCACCAGCGCTCTCGGCGAGGCGCTCGACCACGTGGAACTCGCGCACGCACTGGTAGAGCTCGGACACCGGGCGCGGCAACAACGTGCCCTCCACCACGTAGGGCGCCATCACGCCGGCGATGCCGGGCACGTCGGCCACGCGCGCGCGCCGCAGGATCAGGCCGTCGCCCACGACGCGGCCGGTGTCGGCGTCGGACGTCGCGTCCACGCGCGCCGCACTGGGTCGCGCCACCGAACCCGCCGCGGCCACGCGCGAAGCATCGCGCGGCGCCATGTCCTCGGGCGCCAGCACGTCGGCGTCGTCGCCGGGGCCAAGACCTAAGCGCGCCTCGGCGATCGCGAGCTGATGCTCGGTGGAGCCGGCGCCCGGCGAGTGCGTGCGGCGCTCGATCGCGGCTTCCATGCTGAGCGCGGCGAGACGCGCGTCGGTGAAATGCGGTGACAGCGCCAGTCGCTTCTCGAGCGCCAGCGCCGCCGGCTCGCATACGGCCTGTTCTGCCGCGGCCCACAGTGCGCCCACGGCGCGATGCGCGTCACGGAACGGCATGCCCTCGGCGACCAACGCGTCCGCCAACTCCACTGCCAGGAGGTCGCCCGTGAGCGACGCGGTGATCCGCTCCGGGCGCGGCGTGAGCGCGTCGACTGCGGGAGGCAGCGCCGCGAGCAACAGCTCGAGCGTGTCCGCTGAATCGAACACCGCCTCCTTGTCCTCCTGGAGATCCTTCTGGTACGAGCTGGGCAGGCCCTTCAGGAGCGTGGCGAGGCGCTGCGCGTTCGCGAGCAGCCGCGCGCACTTTCCACGCGCGAGTTCGAAGAGATCAGGATTACGCTTCTGTGGCAGCAGGCTCGAGCCCGTGGAGAAGCCGTCCGGCGCCGTGAACCAGCCGAACGCGGGCGAACAGAACAGCACGAGGTCTTCAGAGAGCCGCGACAGGTGCACACCGAGCAAGCCCGCCGCGTTCAGGTACTGGACGGCGAAGTCGCGATCGCCCACGGCGTCCAAAGAGTTCATCGCCACGCGAGAGAACCCGAGTCGCGTGGCGAGCGACGCGCGGTCGTATCGAAGCGGCGTGCCGGCCACGGCACCCGAGCCGAGCGGCAGCCGGTCGGCAGCCTCGCGCGCCTCGGCGAAGCGCTCCTCGTCGCGCGCGAGCGCCTCGACGTGCGCCAGCCACCAGTGCGCGAGGCGCACGGGCTGGGCCGGCTGAAGGTGCGTGTAGGACGCGCACATCAGGTCGCCGGACTCGCGCGCCTGCGTGACGAGCGCGCGCTCCAGCTCGCGCACGCCCTCCACCGCCGTGTCGCAGAGTCGCATGACATGCATGCGCAGGAGCGTGGCGACCTGGTCGTTGCGCGAGCGGCCCGTGTGCAGCCGGCGCGCGGGTTCGCCGCAGCGCTCACCGAGTGCCGCTTCGACCGCCGAGTGCACGTCCTCGCCGGCGAGCGTCGCGCGACCTGCGCCGTGGTCGGTCTCGAGCGAATCGCACGCCGCCA
>JAHFBW010000058.1 GCA_023249845.1 Candidatus Eiseniibacteriota bacterium | reverse complement strand
GTTCTACTTCCTGGAGGTGAACACGCGGCTTCAGGTGGAGCACCCGGTGACCGAGATGGTGACCGGCCTGGACCTCGTGGCTGAGCAGCTGCGCGTGGCGGAGGGCGACGAGCTGTCGTTCGGCGACACGCCGCCGGCGCCGCGCGGCTGGTCCATGGAGGCGCGCATCATCGCCGAGGACCCGGCGCGCAACTTCCTGCCGAGCGCAGGCCTCGTCGAGCGCGTGCGCTTCCCGCAGGGCCCGGGGGTGCGCAATGACTCGGGCATCTATCGAGGCTACGAGGTGCCGGTCTTCTATGACTCGCTACTCTCCAAGCTGATCGTGTGGGGCGCCGACCGTGAACAGGCTCGCCGCCGGCTGGTGCGCGCGCTGGACGAGTTCGTGCTCGAGGGTCCGCATCACAACCTCGCGTTTCAGGCGTGGCTGGCGCTGCACCCCGAGTTCGCCGCCGGCAACCTGAGCACGCGATTCCTCGAGGAGCACTGGCGGCCGGACGCCTTGAAGCCCGGCCCTGAGGCGGCCAACGCGGCGCTCCTCGCCGCGGCGCTGCACGAGCGCAGCGAGCGCCAGCGCGTACAGGTGGGACGGCGCGAGGACGCGCGGGGCGCCTCGGCATGGAAGTGGATCACTCGACAGCGGGGCGGCCGGTGAAGCTGTGGGTGACGCTCGAGGGCCGCGAAGCCGAGGTGACGTTTCGCACCGTGGGCGAACGGCTGATCCTCGAAGCTGACGGCCGGCACATCGAGGCCGACTTCGTGCGGCTGCCGGATGGCGAGGTGTACTCGCTCCTGATCGACGGCCGCTCGCATGTCGTACGTGTCTCGCCCTCGGCGGAGGGCCTCGAGGTGGGGCTGCGCGGATCGCTGATCCCGGTGGAGGTGAAGCACCCGCTCGAGAAGATGCTCCAGGTCACCGGCGGCGCGCGCGTGGGGGCGCGCGGGGAGACCGTGTCGGCGCCGATGCCGGGAGTGGTGGTGGCGCTGCGCGTCGCCGTGGGGAATCACGTGCAGGCGGGCCAGGCGGTGGTGGTGGTCGAGGCGATGAAGATGCAGAACGAGTTGAGCGTGGCGCATGATGGGGTGGTCACGGAAGTGCTGGTCGTGGAGCGGGCGGCGGTGTCGGCGGGTCAGGCGTTGATCCGGTTGGCTCCGGTGACGGGAGGGTCGGCTTGAGTCGGAAGGCTCCCAAGAAATCATCGCGGGCGCGGACACCTGCTTCTACCGCGGCGCCGGCAGGTCGCTATCCTCCACGGGGCCCGTCGCTGCGCTCTCGCCCGTCTGCGTCGCGACCTACCGGCGCCGCTGCCGAGCGTGCGGGGGCGCTTCGCTTCACGCCCTCGGAGTTGCCGGTCGCGACTTCGTACTTCCTCGCGGACCTGCCGGCGGACCTCGCGCGTCGGACTCCTCCGGCAGGTTCGCCGCCGTACACGCGCGGGATCCATCCGGGTATGTATCGGTCGCGGCTGTGGACGATGCGGCAGTACGCGGGGTTCGGGTCGGCGCGGCAGACGAACGAGCGATTCCGATTCCTGCTCGGGCAGGGGCAGACGGGGCTGTCGGTGGCGTTCGACCTGCCCACGCAGATGGGCTACGACAGCGACCACATGCTCGCGCGCGGCGAAGTGGGGCGGGTGGGCGTGGCGATCTCGTGCCTCGCGGACATGGAGGAGCTGCTCGCGGAGCTGCCGTTGGACCGCGTCACGACTTCGATGACGATCAACGCCACGGCGCCGCTGCTGCTCGCGTTCTACGTGGCGGTGGCGGATGCGCGAGCGACGTCGCGCGAGGCGCTGGGCGGCACGGTGCAGCACGACGTCTTGAAGGAGTACATCGCGCGGGGCACGTACATCTATCCACCCAAGCCGTCACTGCGACTGATCACCGACGTGTTTGAGTTCACCTCGGCGCATGTGCCGCAGTGGAACAGCATCTCGGTCTCGGGCTACCACATGCGCGAGGCCGGCTGCACGGCGGTGCAGGAGCTGGCCTTCACGCTCGCGAATGGGCTCGCCTATCTCGAGGCGGCGCGCGAGCGCGGGCTCGACCTCATCACCATCACGCGGCGCATCTCGTTCTTCTTCAACGCGCACAATCACCTGTTCGAAGAGGTCGCCAAGTTCCGCGCCGCGCGCAAGCTGTGGGCCGAGCTGCTCACCGAGCGGTTCGACATCCGCGACGCCGAGGCCCGCAAGCTCCGCTTTCACACTCAGACCGCGGGCTCCATGCTCACCGCGCAGCAGCCGCTCAACAACGTGGTGCGCGTGACGCTCCAAGGCCTCTCGGCCGTGCTGGGCGGCACACAGTCGCTGCACACGAACAGCTACGATGAAGCCTTGGGCCTGCCGTCTCAGGAGTCAGCACTGCTGGCGCTGCGCACGCAGCAGATCCTCGCGCACGAGAGCGGCGCGACGGACACGGTGGACCCGCTCGCTGGCAGCTACTGGATCGAGGCCATGACCGCCGACCTCGAGGCGCGCGCCCGCGCCCTGCTCGCCGAAGTGGATTCGCGCGGCGGTATGCTCGAGGCCATCGCCAGCGGCTGGGTGCAGGACCAGATCCACGAGGCCGCGTACCGCTGGCAGCGTGACGTGGAGAGCGGCGAGCGCGTGGTGGTCGGGGTCAACCGATTCGGCGACGACCGCCCCGTGCCCGCGCCGCCATTCACGCACGACCCCGACGTCGAGGAGCGGCGCGCGCGATTCCTCGCCGACTGGCGGGCGAGCCGCGATCGGGTCGCGTGTGACGCCGCGCTGCTAAGACTCGACGCCGCCGCGCGTGGCACCACGAATCTCGTTCCGCACATCCTCGAATCACTCACGCTCAAGGCCACGCTTGGCGAAGTGTGTGACACGCTGCGGGCGGTGTTCGGTGTGCACCGGCCGGGAGAAAGAGTGTGAGCGAGCCACCACGGCAGCCCTCCCGCTCGATTCCCGCTGCCGAGGTTGGCGCCGTCGGCGGTCTCTCCCACGTCGCCATCGCCGTGCGCGAAGCCGATCCGCTCGTCGACACGCTCGTCCACGGCCTCGGCGCCGTGCGCGGCAGCGAGGAGCTTCTCGACGACGGCGGCCTGCGCGTTGTGTTCGTCCACCTGGGGCCGGTCACGCTCGAGCTCTTGGAGCCACGGCGCGAGGACCACACGGTGGCGAAGTTCCTCGAGGTGCGCGGTCCCGGCCTCCACCATGTGAGCCTGGAGGTGCGTGACCTCGTTGCGCAGCTCGCGCGAGCGAAAGCAGCGGGCGTGCGACTCATCGACGAGACGCCGCGTCCGGGTGCACATGGCACGCGAGTGGCATTCCTGCACCCCAAGAGCCTGGGCGGCGTGCTCGTGGAGCTGTGCGAGTCGCCCGCCGCCAACGAGGGCGAACCGCGCGGCTGATCCACACCAAACGGCTCAGCGCCGACTGGGCTCCAGCAGGTCGGACCCACGCCATTCGGCCGGCAGCCCCGCAATCCGCCACTGCAGTCCCGCGTGCGGCAGGCCCTCCTCCTCGGCACGCGCTCACCGGCGTGGTGGCAGGTGTCCGGCACGGCGCTCCGCCCGATGGCATGCGATTCGGCATGCGCTCCGCCCGAACCGTCAGCGCACGACGGGCTGGCGCGAGAGCCCCCACAGTCGCCCGAGCACGAAGTCCACGAGCTCGATCGTCTGCGAGCGCTGGAAGTACCAGATCGGGAAGCCCGAGAACACGAACAGTGTAGCCTCGCGACCGTGGTACACGGTCATCAGCGGCCAGCCCGAGCCAGCCTCGCCAGATCGCGTCTCGTAAAGCGTGTCGAGCACGGAGGAAGCGGGAGTTCCGACGGGCCCGCCGACGAGGTGTTCCAAGATACTGTTCGGTTTGGACAGGTGCTCCGCCGCGTACGACGTGAGGTAGAAGTTGCCGGTGCGCAGCGGCGGCAGTGGATCCGTGGCGATGGACTTCTCGAACAGCATCTCCGGCAACAGGCTGTAGTCCGGTGCGCCGGCCCAGCCACCCACCGCGCGTGCCGAGCGCCCAGCTCGGAACGAACGAAGCACGCGCACCTCACTCTTCCAATGTGCGTTGTCGTACATGACGCGCCCCGGGCCCAGCTCGCCGAGCGAGGCGGAGAACACGTTGCTGGGCGATTGCGGCTTGTCGTAGGGCCGCAGTGAGGCCATGGCGCCGCCGCCCCCCATGAGCCACAACCGCCCGCCCTGAAGCATCCAGGTCGCGAGCGGGTTCGCGACCGAGGGGAGGCACCACTCGTAGAGGAGCGGCCGGGGTCTGAACTGCGTGTTGTAGACCTCGTTATAGTTGAAGGCGGAATTGAGATCCGTGATCCAGATGATGTTCCGGTAGCGATCGAGCCGCTGCAGATTTAACGTCACCGAGGTCGAGAAGTGCGTGGCCAGCGTGTCATAGGAGTAGCCCGCAAAGACGCCCACCGGGCTCTTCGTGCCGGTCGGGTAGCAACGATAGTTCTTGCCGCCCGCCGCATAGAGGAACGTGTCGAGCTCCGCGGCGCTGGGCCATACGCCAGCCGCGCTCGTCACGCAGCCGCCCGTGCCGGCCTTGTCGGGCGTGAACCAAGTGTCATCCACGATGAGCAGCTGCTTGTCGAAACTCGCGCGCACCACGGTGAACTGCATCACGGCGAGGCTGCGCAGATGAAGGTCGTCCTCGGCCTCGAGATAGAAGTAGTGAGTCGAGGCGAAATCGCCGCCCAACGAATACGGCGGCAACACGACGCCGGGCTGAGTGCTCTGCCGGCTCCAGTGGCGCAGATCGGTGACTTCATCCGCGCGCGGCGTCTCGTCATCGAGGCGGGCGATGTCCACCGCCCAGCGAAATCCTCGGATGTAGCCGCCGGGGGCCGGTTTCGCGGACCAATCGAGCTGGATGGGCAGGTCGGCCGGCAGCTCGGCGCGGAATTGAAACGCCGGGTCGGTGATGTAGCCCCCGCTCGGGAACGTATAGTTGAACGACGTACCAATGATCGTGATCTGGGGGCCGAGCGATGCACTTGGATCCACGTTCAATTGGAGCATGTTGGCGTCGCCGCTGAACACGGGCGAATAGGCGCCCGCTTGGTCGAACGCCACCACGACAAAGAGGTACCGTTGACCGGGCGTCAGGTCATGCAAGGTCGCCGCCTGCACGTCTCCTCCCACGGAGTCCCAGCCCGCGAACGCGGGCGCGTAGTAGCGCCTCAGGGAATCCGGGTCGGACAGCGCCTGCGTCGGGGTGAACACTGAGGCCTCGCCGAACAGCTTGTATCGGTAGGACACGGGCCGCTGGCTGCCGATCCCATCTGGGTCGACGCCGAGCCATTCGATCCGAACCACGGACGGCACGGAGCGGGCGAGCAACACGCTCGGCGAGGGCAGCACGATCTGCACTGACGGAGCGAGCGTAGTGCTCGTGAACGATGCGGTCGCGAACGGTGAACGGGCGCCCTCGTCATCCTGGCAACGCACGACCACGGTATGGAAGCCGCGTGCGCGCTGTGCGCCACCCGAGGCGAGACTGTCGGAGCGAAAGATGAACGTGTGTCGGTTCGCCGTGGTTTGCACCCAGGCTGTCTCGGCGAGGGCGTGGCCGGGTGGATCCACGGCGTACTCGAAGAATGCGATGCGGCCATCCGGATCGTAGCCGGCCCAGCTCACCTCGTAGGCATAAGTGCCCGACGTGTCGGCGGGAGCGGGCACTTGGGTGAGCGCTACCGTCGGAGGCAGGTTGGGGATGACCGTGCCGTGAAGCGCTTGCTTGCCGCACCCCGCGCTGAAGAGCAGCGCCAATAGCAGCGTCGCACGAGCTTCGAAAGTGCATCTCTTCGAGTCGCACTTCTGGATGGCACCCCCCCTGAAACCCCGGCTGAGTCCATGGGATACTGGCACCTGGCCGGCTCGATGTCAGCATCTCGATTCCCATTGCCGCCGTCTCGCGTGTCTCCTAGGTTTCACTCGACCGGGCCCAGCCCCAGCACGGGCGGGAGGCAACCCATTCGTCCCCTGATTCCCACGCGATCCCTCGCGTGGCTCGCCCCCACGGCAGTGCTCGTGATGCTCGTCGGGGCGCCGGCACCCGTCTCGGCGGTCCTGGACATCAACGACCGCGGGCCCCTCCTGAACGCGGGCCGCTTCTCGTTGCGCGTCACGAACGTTGGCGTGCTCGGGAACGCGTTCTTCAACAACGGGCTGTCGTTCGATCCCTCGTTCGAGTTCCCGCGCGGCAGCGGCTACGAACTGCTGAACCACGCAGAATTGTGGGTCGGGGCACGTGACTCGGAAGACAGGCTGCGCGTCTCGGGCGGGCCGATGCTGGAATGGCGTCCCACGCTGGATCCCACGGATCGCGTGCGCATCGCGAACGCGGGCGACCCCGGGACTCGCTCATACCTCGACGACGATGGCGACGGACGCGTGGACGAGGAACGGCTCGACGGGCGCGACAACGACGGCGATGGGCGCGTGGACGAGGACTTCCTTCTCCCTGCCCAGCAGATGCTCACGGCCGACTACACCGACGACCAGAAGGAGGCGATCGAATACAACTATCCGGTGGGCGAGCGTCACGTGCCACTCGAGCTCGCAGTTCACCAGCAGACCTATGCTTGGACACAGTTCGGCCATGAGGACATGGCGGGCATCGAGTTCACGGTGACCAACAAGGGTACCGAGCCGCTCCGGGACGTGCGGCTCGGCTTCTACGCGGACCTGGACTCGCGGACCCGAAACGGCAGCGCGGGTCACCTGAACGACCTGGTGAATCGCGTCCCATTCACTGTCCAGTTCGGTCAGCATCTCGATACGTTGGGCGGCCCGTACGAGAAGACTTGCATCGAGACCGTCGCCGGCGAGGCCGCGCTGTTGCGCGACGGGAACCCCGGAAGTGGCGTGCCCAGCATTGCACTGCTGCCGCTGTCGCACACCACGGACCCGCTCGGCTGGCTCATCAACGACGCGTTCCCCGGCGTGCGGGAGGCGCGAGCGTCGGCGCGAGCCCCGAGGCGCGACACCACGTTCCGGATCCAGTTCTTCGCGCCGGACGCACCGCCGGGTTACGGTGGATTGCCGCCCGTGGATGCGGATCGATACGCCGCGCTCGCGGGGGAATACCCGACCGCCCGCACGGAGCAGCCCGGGGACTACGCCGTGCTGGTGTCCTGCGGACCCTTCGTGCGGCTCGAGCCCGGCCAGTCACTCAACTTCGCGCTAGCGCTGGTGGCGGTCGAGGATCCCGACAGTGCGGCGGTGCAGGCGTTCGAGGCGCGCATGCTCTACCGCGGCAAGCGACTGGACCTGCTGCCGAACGTGGGACGCCGCGGGGACTACACGAAAGGTAATACCGGATGGAATGGCCACGAGATCTGCCTGGAGCCACCGCCCGGCGTGGTGTTCAACTACGATCCGCACTGCCCGGACAAGTACCGGGACGACAAGACACTGCGGCCGTTGAGCCCGACCTCGTTTCCGCCCACGGTGGCGGTGGAGGTCACGTACCTTAGCGGGACGTGCATCTGGACCGACCTCGATTGCGACTTCTGCACCGGGGACGACGGCGTGGACACCATCCGGCACTGGGATCTGGACATGCGGCTGCCCCCGTCGCCCACGGTCCGCACGGTGCCAGGGGATCACGACGTCCGCATCGAATGGGACAACACACCGGAGCAGGCGATCTTGTCAGGCAGCGTGGGCGGCCCGGAATTCGTATTCGCGGGCTACAAGCTCTATCGCCTGGACGACTGGAATCGCCAATCGCTGCTTCCGGAATCCGAGCGCTGGCAGCGGATCGCCGTCTACCGAGTCGATCCCGCGCAGGGTGGGTTGCCGCTCGTCGACATCACGGACCTCTCGCTGGCGCCCGACGGAAATGGCCCGGGAGGGCCGCACTACCCCGTGGGCCGCTACCGGGTCCGGGACCCGCAGACACTGAACGGATTCGACTACCACTACGTCGTGACCACGATCCTGCGCGAGCGCGTGGGAGGAGTCCTTCCGCCGGTGGAATACGAGAGTCCGTTCGTGGCGTCGTTCGACACCCGCGTCGTGCCGCATGCCGCGGCTCGCTCCGCGAGCGGTGGAGTATGGGTGGTGCCGAACCCGTATCGCGAGCGTGCTCCGTGGGAGCGTGCGCCGGTGCCGGGCGACGTGTTCACCCGCCACGTGGACTTCATGGGCCTGCCGCGAGCGCACAGTCGGATCCGCATCTACACGCTCGCTGGAGACCTGGTCGTGCTGCTCGATCACGACGGGAGCGGGGGGAACGGCGAGGCCGCGTGGAACTTGATCTCGCGCAACGGCCAGGACGTGGAGTCCGGCGTCTACCTCTTCACCGTGGACTCGCCACTCGGCCACCAGGTCGGCCGCTTCGTGCTGATTCGCTGACTGGACGCTAGACGATCCCCAGCCGCCTCGCCTGGTCGTTCGCGAACAGCCCGTCCGGGTCGAGCCGGCGCTTGATTTCGCGGAAGCTCTCGAGCCGGTCGCCGAAGACTCTCGCGAACGAGCCGGCGTCCACGACCTGGTCCTTGGCGGGGTAGAACGTCCCGCCGGCGTCGCGCACGAGCCGAGTCAGGTCGGCCGCCATATCCCACAGCCGCTGCGCGTCTCGTGGGACCTTGAAGTCGAGCGCCAGGGACCAGCCGTCGAGGCCGTGCGACAGCAGGTATTCGTCGGGGCGATGGCGCTTGAACACGCCGAGATACGACACCACGCGCCGTCGCTGGCAGAGGCGCAGCGCCTCGGCGAACACTTCTCGCGCATGAGCGTCGGGCGCGAACAGCTGCACCTGGATGAATCCCTGGTCGCCGTACGCGAGCCGCCAGTCGGGCACGTAGTCCAGGAGGAACGCGAACCCGGCGTGCGTCTGCCGATAGCTGCCATCCTCGTCGACGGGTTCGGGCAGGGCGTACTTGGCTTGGTTGACGAGCCGCACGCCGAGGTCGTTCGTGAACGGCTTCATGAAGGCCCAGAGCAGCGATTTCGGCAGCCCCATGATGTCGCCCGGCAACTCCTGCTCGGCCACCGCCAACGCGCGACGCGCGTCGGGGTCCTCGCTCGCCTTGAGGTGGCGCGCCACGTGCACGAGCCCGCGACCGAACGCCGCACCCTGGGCGAAGCAATCGACCCATCCGACCGCGTAGTCCGCCTGCGGCATGCGCTGCTCGAACACGTCGAACATCTCACCCAATGTCTGGGTGACGAGCGGCCACACGCGCATGCGTCCGCTTTCGACGTGCTTCAACTGGAGCTTGACCCGCGTCACGGCGCCGAGCAGGCCCAGCCCGGCGATCACCGCGCGGAAGAGTTCGGGCTCGCGTTCGCGCGACAGCGTCTTCCGCTCACCCTGTGCCGTGAGCAGGTCCAGCTCGAGCACGTGGTCCCCGAACGGCCCCACCTTGAAGCAGTTCTTGCCGTGGATATTCATGCCCACGCAGCCGCCCATCGTGGGGAACATGGTCCCGGGCACGACCGCGGGCCACCAACCCTGCGGCAGCGTGTGTCGCCAGACGTCGGCGATGCTCACGCCGCCCTCGGCTTCGATCACACCGCGGCCGACGTCGAACGACAGGATCCGCCGCATGGCGCTGCCGTCCACCGAGAGCTGCCCCGTGTTGAGCGAGGCGTCGCCGTAGCTCCGCCCGGCGCCGCGGAATGACACCTTCCAGCCCTCGGCCCGCGCCGTTCCGAACAGTCGCGCCAGCTCGTCCACGCTCGTGGGGCTCACCGAGCGCGACAGCGAGCGCACGGAGCCTCCGAATCCGTCGAGCACCCGCCAGGCCGCCGAGTTTCGCAGCGCCGTCATCTATATGTTGAGCCTGCGGAAAACGAACGACGGCAGGTGGCGCACGATCATGGCAATGGGCCACCACATGCCGGGAATGAACACGCTCGGGCTCCCGCCTCGTCTCGCGGCGGCGAGAATGAGCGAGGCCGCCCGCGGCGCCGACGTGAGCAGCGCGCCCTTCGGCTTCTGCTCGACCTGGTCGAGGAGCGAGGTGTCCACGAAGCCGGGCTTGGCCGTGACCACGTTCACGCCGTAGCGCGAGACGCGATTGCGGAGCGCCTCCATCCAGGTCGTGAGGCCCGCCTTGGACGTGCTGTACGCAGGAAACGTTCGACGCCCGCGCTCGCCTGCGATGCTCGAGATGGCGACCAACGTTCCGGCGCGACGTGCCTCGAACATCGCGGCAACGGGGGCCATCCAAGCCATGGCGCCCAGGAGATTCACCTCGATCTCGGCGCGATCACGTGCCGCGTCGTACTCGCCTTCGCGCGGTAGGTGCATGATGCCCGCGGCATAAACCATAATGTCAAGTCCGCCGAGCTCGCGAACCAGTTCCTCGAGCAGCGCGGGCACGGACTCGGCGCGTCGCACGTCGTGCGCGCGGACGAGCGCGCGACCACGGCCGGCCGCAGTGATCTCGGCGGCCACCTTGCGCAGCTCCTCCTCACGCCGGCCGAGCAGGGCCACGGCGGTGCCGCTCGCAGCGAGCTGGCGCGCGATCTCGGCGCCCAGTCCGGAACTGGCGCCGACCACGATGGCGTGCCGGAACGAGTGACTCATCGGGTCGCTCGCACTCAGAGCCGCACGCCGTCCGCGAGCAGGCTGCGCGCGATGACGAGGCGCTGGATCTCGGACGTGCCCTCGTAGATCTCCATGACGCGCGCGTCGCGGTAGTAGCGCTCGACCGCGTACTCCTTCACGTAGCCGTAGCCGCCGTGCACCTGGATGGCCTGGTGTGTCACCCACGTGGCGGCCTCCGTGGCGTAGAGCTTGGCCATACTCGCCGCGCGGATGAAGTCCTGGCCGGTGTCCTTGAGCCACGCGGCCTTACGGATCAGGAGCCGGGCGCACTGAACGCGTCGCTCCATCTCCGCCAGCTTGAACTGGATGGCTTGAAGCTTCGCGATGGGCCCGCCCCAGGCCTTCCGCTGCTGTGCGTAGCGCGCGGCCTCGTGAAACGCCGCCGTCATCACGCCCAGCGCCTGTGACGCCACGCCGATGCGGCCGGCATCCAGGCTCTGGAGCGCGAGCTTGAACCCCTCCCCTTCGGGTCCCAGTCGCTGCGACGCGGGTACGCGCGCGTGGTCGAACGCCAGCGTCACGGTGTCGGAGCCGCGCAGGCCCATCTTGTCCTCGGACTTGCCGATCGTGAGGCCCTGCTGGTTGTTCTCGACGATGAACGCGCTGATCCCCTTGGCGCCCGGGCCGTTGGTGCGCGCCAGCACGAGGAACGTCCACACGTGGCGGCCGTTCGTGACCCAGTTCTTCTCGCCGTCCAAGACGTAGTGGTCGCCGTCATGCTTGGCGGTAGTGAGGAGCGCCGAGGCGTCGGAGCCGGAGCCGGGCTCGGACAGCGCGAACGCGCCCACGGCGCCAGTCGTGAGTCGCGGCAGGTAGCGCTTGCGCTGTTCCTCCGTTCCGAACGCGTAGATGGGGTAGGCACCCACCGAGTTGTGCACCGCGACCATGATGGCCAGCGCCGCCGAGACGCGCGCGATCTCCTCGATGACCATGGTCACCGTGCGCGAGTCGTAGCCGAGCCCGCCCCATTCCTCCGGGACGTTCATGCCGAGCAGGCCAATCTCGGCCAGCTTGGCGATGGCCGCCGGCGGGATCGTGTCATCGCGGTCCCACTTCGCCGCTTGGGTGCCGAACTCGCCTCGGCAGAGTTCGCGCACCGCGTCGCGGATCAGGACCTGGTCTTCGGTGAGATCGAGATTCACGGCTTGAGAGCGCCTCGCTGGCGGGGATTATTCATTAGCTGCGTCGCAACGATACGTCCAGGGCGCGCCAGACGAGGAGCGCAGCTCGGTCGCGATGCAGTCGTGTGTGGACGACACGTCGAGGAGCGACCGGGCTCCGCGACGCCGGATGGTGCGGTCTGGGCGTGTTCGCAGCAGCAGCGCATGAATAGTCCCCGCTAGGCCGGTTGATGCGCCGACGTCTCGCGGAACACCGTCAGGCAGAGGATGGCGATGACGCCCATGACGCCGGGCCCGGGCCCGAGCAGCAGCGAACCGAGCGCGCCGAGCATGACGAGCGGCCATGCGCGCCAGTCGCCGGCCCACAGGCCGGGAACGCCGGCGAGGTAGGCGCCACCGATGGCAGCCTTCATCAGGTTCGGCGCCCAGATGGGCAGGTCGAGCTTGACCGCGAGGTCCACGAACACGCCCTGCTGGCCGATCAGGGCGAACTCCTGGCCTGTGACCCACGGATAGAGCCCCTGGAACACGGCGGTGAGCCCCGGGTAGAGCGCGCACGCGGTGAGCACCACCAGTGCCACGGGACGGACGGGACGCTTCACTTCGGCACCCTCCTTTTCAATACAACGTTTCCGTTGCCGATCTCTTGGATACTCTTCACTTCGCTCATCGATCTCTTGTCGATACGGATCCGGTTGCGGTGCATTCTCTCGGCTCCGTACGAGTGACCCCCCAGCCGATCGCGTGCTGCCTGCTTGATCACGCGCCCAGCGCATGCTCTTTCAACACCTGGCCGGCGACGACCATCTTTTGCACCTCGGTCGTGCCCTCGTAGATCTCGCAGATGCGCGCGTCGCGCCAGTAGCGCTCGACGTGGTATTCCGACATGTAGCCATAGCCGCCATGCACCTGGATGGCGAGGTTCGCGCACTTCGTGGCGGCCTCGGAAGCGTGCCACTTGGCGAGCGACGCTTCCTTCACGTGGGGCCGGCCCTCGTCGCGCAGCCACGCCGCCTGGTAGACGAGCAGCCGCGCCGTCTCCAGCTCCACCGCGCTGTCCGCGAGCATGGCGCGAATCGCGTCGAACTCGCCGATCTTCCGGTCGAACTGCTCGCGCTCGTTCGCGTACTTGACCGCCGCCTCCACCGACGCCTGCGCCACGCCCAGCGCTTGGGCGGCGATGCCGATGCGGCCGCCGCCGAGTGTCGCGAGCGCCACGGTGTAGCCCTTGTTGATCTCGCCCAACAGGCAGTCCTTGGGGACCCGCGCGTTCTCGAAGTAGATCGCACGCGTGTCCGATGCGTGGATACCGAGCTTCGCTTCTTTCTTGCCCTTGCGCACGCCCGGCGTGTCGGCCGCGACGATGAACGCCGAGATGCCCTTGGCGCCGAGACTCTTGTCCGTGGCCGCGTACGTGATGAACACGTCGGCCGGGCCCGCGTTCGTGATGAAGATCTTGGTGCCGTTCAGCACCCAGTGGTCGCCTTCCAGCGCTGCCGTGGTCTGCTGGTTCGCGGCGTTGCTGCCCGCCTGGGGCTCGGTGAGGCAGTAGGCCCCGAGCAGCTCGCCCTTTGCGAGTGGCGTGAGCCAGCGCTTCTTTTGCTCGTCGTTGCCGTACGCGAGCAGCGGGTAGCACACGAGCGAGTTGTTCACCGACGCGATGACGCCGTGGCTAGCGCACACCCGCGACAGCTCCTCGATGGCCACGACGTAGGCCAGGCAGCTCATCCCGGCGCCGCCCCACTGCTCGGGCACGAACATGCCGAGCAGGCCCAGCTCCGCCATCTTCTTCGTGGTCTCGGTTGGGAACTCGTGCGTCTCGTCGATCTTCGCGGCGATAGGGCGGATCTCGCTCTCGGCGAAGTCGCGCACCATCTCGCGCACGCTCTCCACTTCCTCGGGAAGCGAGAACGAGAAGCCGGCGGTCGAATCGGCGACGACGTGGCTCATACGGTGGTTCTCGGCATGGCTCGCGTCTCCGACGCTCGGTCCACGGTCAGGATCAGGGTCTCTCGCCGGTCTCAGGCCGGGGTGTAGTCGTAGAACCCGCGGCCGGTCTTCCGCCCCAGCCAGCCGGCTGCCACCATCTTCCGAAGCAGGGGGCACGGGCGGTACTTCGAGTCGCCGAGCCCGTCGTGCAACACGTTCATGATGCTGAGGCAGGTGTCCAAGCCGATGAGGTCGGCGAGCTGCAGCGGCCCCATGGGGTGGTTCATGCCCAGCTTCATGACGGTGTCGATGGCTTCCTTCGAGGCGACGCCTTCCATGAGCGCGAAGCATGCCTCGTTGATCATCGGCATGAGGATGCGATTCGAGACGAAGCCCGGGTAGTCGTTCACCTCGACCGGCGTCTTGCCAAGCCGCTTGGACAGCTCCTCCGTCGTCGCGTAAGTGGCGTCGCTCGTGGCGAGCCCGCGGATGATCTCGACCAGGCCCATCACCGGTACGGGGTTCATGAAGTGCATGCCGATCACCTGCGTGGGGCGTTTCGTCACCGCGGCGATCTCGGTGATCGAGATGCTCGACGTGTTGCTGGCGAGGATCGCATCGGCGGGTGCGACCGTGTCGAGCGTGGTGAAGATCTGCTTCTTCAGCTCGAAGCTCTCGGTGACCGCCTCGACGATGAGCGAGCACTCGCGAGCGATATCCAACGTCGTGCCGCCGTGGATGCGCGCGAGGACGCTCTTCGGTCTCGCCTCGTCCCAGCCCTGCTTCTTGGCGACGCGGTCCAGGTTCTTGTCGATGGTGGCGAGCGCCTTCTCGACGAACTCCGGGCGGGCGTCCACCAACTCCACGTCGAAGCCACTGCTCGCGAACACCTGCGCGATACCGTTGCCCATGGTCCCGCCGCCTACGACAGCCACCTTCTTGATGTGCGCGCTCTTCGTGGCCGCGAGCTCGGTGGCGGGTGCGGTCGTCACACGCGCTCCACGGCCAGCGCCACGGCGTTGCCGCCGCCCAGGCAGAGCGTTGCGAGCCCGGTCTTCTTGCCGCGCGCCTCGAGCGCGTGCAGCAGCGTCACCAGCACGCGCGCGCCGCTCGCGCCGATCGGGTGGCCAAGCGCCACGGCGCCGCCGTTCACGTTGACGCGATCCCAGTCCCAGCCCAGCGCGTCGCCGTCGGCGAGCGCCTGCGCCGCGAACGCCTCGTTGGCCTCGATCAGGTCGAAGTGGTCGATCTTCACATCCATCTTCCTGAGCAACCGCTGGACCGCGTCGATCGGCGCGAAGAACAGGTCCCTGGGCTCGCCGCCGCCCGTGGCGTACGCCACGACGCGGGCGAGCGGCTTCGCGCCGCGCTCGTGGAGTCGTGCGCCGCTCATCAGCACCAACGCCGCGCCGCCGTCATTCAGGCCGGGCGCGTTGCCGGCGGTGATGACACCGCCTTTGTCGCGCGTCACCGGCGCGAGCTTCGCGAGCGCTTCCAACGTCGTGTCGGCCCGCACGCTCTCGTCCTTGGACACCACGAGCGGGTCACCCTTTCGCTGCGGGATGCTCACCGCGACGATCTCCTTGGAGAACCGGCACTCCGCCTGGGCGGCCGAGGCCTTCTGCTGGCTCTTCACCGAGAACTCGTCGATGCGCTGCCGCGTGAGCTTCGCCTTCTCGGCGGTGTATTGCGCGAGCTCGATCATGTGGCAGTCG
>JAHFBW010000321.1 GCA_023249845.1 Candidatus Eiseniibacteriota bacterium | reverse complement strand
CGTCGTCGGGCGAGGACGCCATCCGCGAGCTGCCGTGGGTGGGCGACACGTCGACGGGGCGCGCGGGGGTGTTCGCCGTGGGCGCGCTCGATGGCCCGCTCATCATGGTGTTCCAATCCCGCCCTGATGGCCTGCGCACGGTGCCGACACGCGCGGAGCTGCTGTCGGCGCTCAACTCGATCGTGTACGCCATCCGTCAGCGCCTCGAGCGCGGGCGGCTGGAGGACATGTTCGAGCAGGCGCGCACCATCCAGCTCTCGCTGCTGCCCGAGGGACGGCGCGAGTTCGCGGGGTTCGACGTGTTCGCTTCGAGCACGCCGGCGCAGTCCGTGGGCGGCGACCTCTACGACTACTACGATGTGGACGCCGAGACGCTCGGCATCGCGGTCGCCGACGCCTCGGGCCACGGGCTGCCCGCCGCGCTGCAGGCGCGCGACGTGGCCACCGGACTCCGCATGGGTGTCGAGCGCGACTTGAAGATCACGCGCATGATCGAGCGACTGAACCGCGTCATCCACCAGAGCGGACTCACCTCGCGCTTCATTTCGTTGTTCTTCGGCGAGCTGGAACGCAACGGGAACCTGAGCTACATCAACGCCGGACATCCGCCGCCGCTGCTGCTGGATTCGCGCGGCGTGCGCGAGCTGATGGTGGGCGGCATGCTGCTCGGGCCCGACCCGCTCGCCACCTATAAGATGGGATTCGTGCACGTGGACCGCGGCGCGAGCCTGGTGGCGTATTCCGACGGCGTGCTCGAGCACGAGAATGCGGCTGGCGTCATGTTCGGCCTCGAACGCCTGGGCGCGTGGCTCCAGGAGTCGGTGGCCCTGCCGGCCGAGGAAGCGGTCGCGGACCTGCTCGCGCGGCTCGCCGAGTACGGCGGCGGCGCGGCGTTCGAGGACGATGTCACCGTGATGCTGGTGCGCCGCACGTGAGCGCGGCCCCGCGGCAGCCGGCACGATGGCCCGCGGCTCGCACCCCTGCTGCACGCGCACCGGGCGCCCGCCCGCGGGCATTCCGCGGCCGCGTCGCACACGAGCACGTCTGGGTGGCGTCGCTGATCCTCGCGCACGTGCTGCTCGCGGCGTGGGGCGCGGTGCGCCAGAGCGTCACGTTCGACGAGAACTTCCATCTGCCGAGCGGCATGCTCACCGCGGCGCGCGGCGAGTTCCGCGTCTCGGCGGTCAACCCGCCGCTCGTCAAGGCGCTGGCCGGCGCGGCGGCTCTGGCGGCGGGCGCGCGCGTCCCGAGCGACGCCGCGCTCGGAGCCGGCGAGCAGGGCGAGGTCGGCATCGCGTTCATGCGCGCGAACGCCGACCGCTACCAGCGCATCTTCGTCGCCGGGCGGCTGGTGATCGTGCTGCTGTCCGCGCTGCTGGCACTCGCGGTGTGGCAGTGGGCGCGCCGGCTGTGGGGCCCGCGCGGCGCGCTCGTGGCGCTGGGCTTCTACGCGTTCGCGCCCGAGGCGCTCGCGCACGCCGGCGTGGTCACCATGGACCTGCCCACGGCCCTCGGCTTCGTGTGGTCGCTCATGGCGTGGCAGGCGTTCGTGACCAGCGGCCGCTGGCGCGCGTGGGGCGCCACCGCACTGGCGGTGGCGTTCACGTTCCTGGTGCGCTTCACCGCCGTGTTCCTTCCGCCGCTGCTGCTGCTGCTTGCGGGCGCGCAACTCGCGCGCAGGCGCGTGCGCGCGCCGCGACGGATGTGGCTCGGCTACGGCCTGCTCGTGGTCAGCACGCTCGTCGCACTCCAGATCGGCTACCTCGGCCACACCACGTTCGATCCGCTGCGCGCGTGGCAGTTCGATTCGCATGTGTTTCAGTCTGTGAAGGCGCGCATGCCGGGCCTGCGCCTGCCGCTGCCCGACTCGTACGTCGCCGGCTTCGACCGACAGGCGGTGGAGTCGCAGTCGGGCAGTACGCCCAGCTACCTGTTCCGCACGGTGCACCGCGAGGCGCCGCTCGCCTACTTCCCCGTCGCACTCGCGGCCAAGTGGCCGCTGGGATTCCTCGCCGCACTCGCATTGCTCGTGCTCTACGCCACACAGCGCCGGCCGCGCGTGCGGCGCGCGCTGTGGCCCATGGCGCTGGTGGCGCTGTTCCTGTGGATCGGCATGTTCCTGGGCCGGCTCGGCATCGGCATCCGCTACGTGTTCCCCATCGTGCCCGCGCTCGCGGTGCTGCTCGGCGCGCTGGCGTCGCAGCGGCCAGGCCATCCGGCGTGGTGGCGGCAGGCCGCCTTGGCTCTGGTGGCGGTGCAGGCGATCGAGGCGTGCGCGCACGCGCCGTGGCACCTGTCGTTTTACAACGCGCTCGCCGGCGGCCCCGAGCGGGGGCAGTGGATCGTGAACGACTCCACCGTCGACTGGGGCCAGGGCCTGATCGCGCTGCGCGAGGAGCTGGCGCGCCGCGGGATCAAGCGCGTGCACCTCGCCTACCACGGCACCGCGGAGCCGTCCGTCTACGGCATCGACTACATCCCCTTCCGCGGCGGCTCGCCGGGACCCGAGAGCGACTGGATCGCCATCAGCAGCTACTACTTCGTGGGCCTGTCGCAACGCATGATGCTGCGCGAGGGACGCACGGCGCAGCCCATCCAGCTCGACTTCAAGCCGCTGTGGGGCCGCAGGCCCGACGCCATGCCGGCGGGCTGCATGCTGCTCTACCGGCTGCGTTGAATCGCTCGCGCGGCGTCAGTGGATGAAGTTCGTCTTGAACCACTGCAGCCCCCACGCGCCCACCAGCACGCCCCAGGCGGTGATCGACACCACCAGTGCGCGCGGAGCGCGCAAGGCTCCAAAGGACGCGGCCAGCAGCCCCAGCACGATGCCGTCGAGGGCGAACCGCTGCCCGAAGTGCACCCAACCGTCGTTGTAATAGAGCAGCGACGGCACCGAGATCACGACGAAGCTCGCGAGCGCGAATAGTTCGAGCCGTCCGACCTTCCGTGGCCACAGTGCGAACAACAGGTAGGGCGTGGTGAGCAACAGGCTCATGCCGTGCGGGTCGGGCACGAGCGCGCGGCCGTCCCAGTGCGGCGGACGCAGCAGCCAGCCGTAGAGGTTCGCCGGCAGGAAGTGGAGCGAGAAGCGCCCGTACTGCCTGACGAGCGCCTCGAACTCGGGACCCATCAGGATGTAGTGGTAGCCGGCGTCGGTCGGGCTGCCGAAGCGCGCCTGGTTGTAGACGGCGTGCAGCGCCGCGGCAGCCACGATGGGCAGTGCCACCGCCAGCCATTGACGCATGCCCGGTGCTGTGGCCTCCGGTTCGCGCTCGCGCCGTGACCACAGGAGCCACGCCGCGAACGGTGCCGCGAGCGTGGTGGTGGGCCGCGTCAGCACCGTGAGCCCGAGCAGCACACCCGTGGCGGGCGCGCGGCCCTTCGCCGCCGCGAGCAGTGCGCAGATCTGCAGGACCGTGGCGGTGATCTGCGCGTGCAGCCAGACGTTGCCCATGGCGGCGCCGTAGTGCATGGCGGTGCCGAGTGCGAACGTGAGCGTGGCGCAGGCGAGTCGCGTGCGATCCTGCGTGCCGTGCAGGCGTGCGAGCAGTGCGTGAAACGCCCACACGCCCACGAGCGCCGTGAGTGCCAGCACCAGCACGTCGGGTGTCTCGCGCGCGTAGAGCGGCACGAGCGGCATGAGCAGCAGCGCCGGGAACGGCCCGAACACCACGTACAGCTTCTGCCCCACCTGCGCCATGTCCCCGGCGTCGTTCGGCGGCCGCACCAGCGCCAGGTGGCCGTTCAGGAACGCGTCGGCCAGGTAGATGTAGTGCGCCCAGTGCGACGAGCGCCACAGCGTGCCGCCGCCGAACCACCAGAACGCGAACACCGCGAGCAGGAGCAGCCACGGGAACGGCGTG
>JAHFBW010000320.1 GCA_023249845.1 Candidatus Eiseniibacteriota bacterium | reverse complement strand
TCATGCGCACGCTACTCGAGCTGCCCATGTCGGGCATGAACCGGGTCGTCACGCGCATCAAGATCATGGGCAAGCTCGACATCGCGGACCGGCTGCGCCCGCAGGACGGACGCGCCCGCATCCAGATCGATTCCCGTCCCATCGAGCTGCGGATCTCCACGGTGCCGACGCGCGAAGCGGAGAAGTGCGTGGTTCGGCTGCTCGACCACGGCACCGTGCCGTCGCTCGTGGACCTCGAGCTGCCCCCCGCGGAACTCGCGCGCATCCAGCGACTGCTGGCCAATCGCAATGGCATCGTGGTCGTGACCGGTCCGACCGGTTCCGGCAAGACGACGACACTCTATGCCGCGATCCGCGAGCTGGCGACCGGCGCGGTCAACATCATGACGGTGGAGAATCCGGTCGAGTACGAACTGCCCGGGATCACACAGATCCAGGTGGAACCCCGCCAGAAGGTCACGTTCCCCTCGGCGCTGCGCGCCATCCTGCGCCAGGATCCGGACGTCATCCTGGTCGGCGAGATCCGCGACCCCGAGACCGCTGCGATCGCATTGCAAGCGAGCATGACGGGGCACCTCGTGCTCGCCACGCTGCACACGAACGATGCCGCCAGCGCCGTCGAGCGCCTGATCGACCTCGGACTCGACCGGCCGAGCATCGCCAGTTCGCTGCGCGGCGTGATCGCACAGCGACTGGTTCGCCGACTGTGTGAGAAGTGCGCGGAGGTGGTGAGCGCGGAGATGAGCAGCGACGAACAGCGGCTGTCCGAGCGGTTCGGCGTGCGACCGGTGCGCCGGGCCCCGGGCTGTCCCGCGTGCCGGCAGACCGGCTACCAGGGACGCCTGCCCGTGCTGGAGGTGCTGACGGTGGACCCGGCGCTCGCGTCACTCGTGAGCGCGGGCAAGCCGAACGCCGACATCGCACGCGCGGCAATCGCCGGCGGCATGAGTCCGATGCTGACCGTGGGCCTCGCCCGCGTCTCGCAGGGGCAGACGACGCTGGACGAGGTGGCGCGCGTGCTGGGCGGCGAAGCCGCCGTGGAAGGGACGAGCGAATCGAAGCCCGTGCCCGAGGTCACCCACCTCAAGATCCTCGTGGTGGACGACGACCGCATCCAGCGCGCCACCGCGCGCCGGTTACTCGAGGGCGCGGGGTTCGACGTGGACGAGGCGCCCGACGGGGTGTCGGGGCTGGCCCAGATCCGGACCGCCCCGCGCTACTCGCTCGTCGTGCTCGACTTCAGCATGCCGGGGCTCGACGGGCTGGAGGTGCTCACGCAGCTGCGCTCCGACACCGCGACCGAGGCGCTGCCCGTGCTCGTGGCCACCGCCTACGAGGACGAGGCACTCGAGGCGAAGTTGATGAATGCCGGTGCGGACGACTACATTCGGAAGCCGCTCGATCCGGCGCGTTTCGTCGCACGCGTGAAGGCCGCCTTGCGGCGAGCCAGGACGTAGCCCGCCACGAAACAGGGGGCCCCTCTGATCAAGTACCTCGGTTCCAAGCGCCTGCTCGTGCCGCAGCTCGTGGGCGCGCTCACGAGCGGCGGAGTGCGCACGGCGCTGGACCTGTTCTCGGGCACCTCTCGCGTCGGTCACGCCCTGAAGCGCGAGGGTGTACGCGTGCACGCCAACGACTGCAACGCCTACGCCCACACGCTGGCGCGCTGCTACGTGGCGGCCGACGCCCGGCGCTGGCGCGTCCCTGCCGCGCGGCTGATCGCCGAGCTGGCAGTACTGCCCGGCGAGCCCGGCTGGTTCACCGACACGTACTGCGTACGCTCCCGGTACTTGAAGCCGGACAACGGCGCGCGGGTGGAGGCGATTCGCAATCGCATCGCGGTGCTCGCGTTGGAGCCCGAACTCGAGGCGATCGCGCTCACGAGCCTGGTCGAAGCGGCGGACCGAGTCGACTCGACGGTCGGCGTTCAAATGGCGTATCTCAAGCAGTGGGCGGCGCGCGCACAGAATCCGCTGCGCCTGCGGCTGCCCGAGCTGCTGGACGGCGACGGCTCGGCCTCGTGCCTCGACGCGGTCGAAGCGGCCGGGCGGTTCGAGGCCGACGTGGTCTACCTCGACCCGCCCTACAATCAGCACAGCTACCTCGGGAACTATCACGTGTGGGAGACGCTCGTGCGCTGGGACGCACCCGAGGTGTACGGCATCGCCTGCAAGCGCATCGACGTGCGCGAACGCGGCAGCGCGTTCAACCGCCGCGGGCTCATCGCGGACGCGCTCGCCGCGGTGCTTGGGCGCGTGTGTGCGCGCCGCATCGTGGTTTCGTTCAACGACGAGGGGTATCTCGAGTTGCCGCTTCTGCGCGAGCTGCTGGCCACGCGCGGCGAGGTGAGCGAGGTCTCTGTGGACCACCCGCGCTACATCGGCCACCGGCTCGGCGTGTACAACCCGCAGGGCGAGAAGGTCGGCACGCCGGGGCCCGCGCGGAACCGCGAGCACCTGTTCGTCGTGGAGTGCGCCGGGGCACTGAGCGCGCGTTAGCACGAGGTGCTGGACGACTCCCCCCGCACCGAACGCACGTGCGGCCGGACACCCGGAGGCGCCGGCCGCTGGCGTGCAGCGTGTCTCGCTTGTGCTCAGCTCACGAGCATCCCATCGAGTTCCCGCAGTTCAGGCACTTGTAGCAGGTGCCGTTGCGGATGGTGATGTGGCCGCAGCTGTCGCACGCGGGGGCGTCGCCGAGCAGCCGCTTGTTCTGGTACACGAGGCTCGCGGCGCCGATGTCCTCGGCGTCCGCGAGGCGTGAGGTGTTCGGCGTCAGCACCGGCCGCGCCGGCGTGATGCCCGGCGCGAGCTGGCCATGCGCGTTCCTGTGCTCCTTGCCGACCGGCATGTCGGTGGCGCGCGGGCGGCGCAGGAGCTGGCCCTGCGGCGCCTCGTCGATGACGTGCGCGAGGTCGGTGCGGTTCAGGTACTCGTAGCCGAGCACGCGGAACACGTAGTCGATCACGCTCGTGGACACCTTGATGTTGTCGTGTCCCTCGACGCGGCCGTGCGGTTCGAAGCGCGTGAAGCAGAACTGGTCCACCAGGTCCTCGAGCGGCACGCCGTACTGCAGGCCCATGCTCACGGCGATGGCGAAGCAGTTCATCATGCTGCGGAACGCCGCGCCCTCCTTGTGCATGTCGATGAAGATCTCGCCGATGCCCCCGTCCTCGTACTCGCCGGTGCGCAGGAACACCTTGTGCCCGGCGATGCGCGCCTCCTGCGTGAACCCGTGCCGGCGGCGCGGTAGGCGGCGGCGGTGCAGCTTCGGCGGCCCGGCGGCGTCGGGCGTGGCGGCCTCGGGCTCGCCGGACGGCTTCTTGCCGCTGCCCGAGGCGAGCGGCTGCGACAGCTTGCAGCCGTCGCGGTAGAGCGCCACCGCCTTCAATCCCAGCTTCCACGACTCGAGGTAAATCTGCTCGACGTCCTCCACCGCGGACTCGTTGGGCAGGTTCACAGTCTTGCTGATGGCGCCGGAGATGAACGGCTGCACCGCGCCCATCATGCGCACGTGGCCCATGGGACGAATGTAGCGCGTGCCGGTCGCACCACACCGGTTGGCGCAGTCGAACACCGCGAGGTGCTCGGGCTTCAAGCCGGGCGCGCCTTCCACCGTCTGTGTGCCGCACACGTAGAGGTTCGCCTCGTCGATCTGCGCGTCGGTGAAGCCGAGAAACGGCAGCACGTTGAAGCCCGACTTCTCGCGCTCGGCCATGCTCACGCCGAGCCGCGTCAGCGTCTCGTCGCTCACCATGCCGCGCCCGAACGCCTGGCGGATGTCGAGCACGTTCGGCAGCGACTTCTCGATGACCGTCAGCTCGGCATCGGTGAGGCCTTTGATGTGGAGCGACGAATCGTTGATGTGC
>JAHFBW010000057.1:8340-15636 GCA_023249845.1 Candidatus Eiseniibacteriota bacterium | reverse complement strand
GCTCCCCGGTGGATATTGGGTCTTCGTCCTGGACCTCGTCACGGTGCCTCGACCGACGACGCTCGTGGAGACCGCGAACCCAGCCGTGTCGAAGCCTGCACAAGTACCATTCGGCAGCGGCACCACGCCGTCGCCGCCCTGCCATGACACGTAGTTGCTGTTGGGGCCAATCGCCGGATTGGTGAGCGTCACGTTGTTGGTAGTGACTGCCGCCACGACCTTGAGCGATGTGAGCGCCACGCAAGCGGGAACCGTGCATCCAGCGCACGCACCGAACCCGACGGTTTTCTGATTGTTGATCGTCAGGTTGAAGGCGAAATACTCGGTGCCCGCGGGCAGGTCAGCCAGGGATGACTGCGGGACCGCGGTCACGATGCTGATGCGCGCGGTGTTCGGTCCGGACGCACCGATCACGTAGGCCCCGACGCCACCTGCTCCCGTGCCAGCCGTCCAGTCCACGCAAACAGTGTCCGCAGCGTTCGCCGTCAGGTTGAATGCCAGCGAATTCTGACGGCAGGTGCCGACATTCTTGAACGCCCACCACGCTGGCAGCGCGGCGCCAGCCGTGACGACCTCCACGATGACCTCGTTGCCTGCCACCTGCGGCACGTCGGCATTGAGCACGAACGAGGCCACGAGCCGATTGACACCTGTGTTGGAATTGCACGCGAACGACCTGTTCGCGGCGCCGCCATCCCCGTAACACCGGTCCCAGCGCAGATTGAGCCCGCCTGCGCGCGCGAGCTGCACAGCGAAAAGCATCAGCACCAAGGCTACGGGAACCGACCTCGTGCGCATTTTGCTTCCAGGGAGGCGGGAATGGGCGTCGAACCAGCCCCAAGGCTACGCCTCCACCGAGCCTCAATCCAGCGCCTGGTTGGGGGTGGAGCCGCCGGTGCTGCCCCGCATGGCGCCGCGCGGTTGTATCTCGACCTACCGGGGCGCCAGAGGTTAGCGCGAGCCCGAGCTCCTGCCCGCGCCGTCATCGGCGCCCAGTGTCACGCCGGCGCGCGTGAAGTAGGCGCGGATGCCGGTGGCGAGCTGGCGCGCCATCTTGAGCTGGAACAGCGGATCCTTGAGCAGCTTCACCTCGCGCGGGTTGTTGATGAACGCCGTCTCCACCAGCGCGCTCGGGAACTCCACGCTTTTCAGCACCGCGAAGCCGGCCTGCTTGATGCCGCGTGCCTCCACGCGGCGGTCGGCCGCGATGTGGTCGAGCAGCGTCTCGGCCAGGAGCTGGCTCCGCTCGAGCATCGAGTTCCGCCGCACCTCGTAGACCACGCTCACGACATCGTCCTCGGCCTGCGGGCTCACGCCGCCGGCCTTGTCCGCCGCGTTCTCATCGTCCGCCAGGTCCTGGTCCGACTGGTCCGTGGCGCCCTTCAACGACAGGAAGTAGACCTCGGTGCCGCTCCCCCGCCCGCGCCGTCTCGACGAGTTGCAGTGGATGCTCACGAACAGGTCGGCCTTCACCTTCTCGGCGATGTGGTAGCGCTCGCGGAGCGGGATGAAGAAGTCCCCATCGCGCGTGAGGATGGCCTTGATGCCGGGCACGTTGTTGAGCGTGTCGGCGAGCCGCCGCGCGATCGCCAGCGTCACGTGCTTCTCGTAGACGGGCCCGGGGCCGCGCGCGCCGCGGTCCTCGCCGCCGTGGCCGGCGTCGATCACGACCAGGCGGGTGCGGCTCTTCTTCTTGGCGGCGGCGATGCCCGCCAGCCGCCGTTCCTCGGCCGCTTGGGCGCCGGGGTTGGTGACGTCCACCACGACGCGGAACGGCGCGTCCTCCTCGGCCGGCAGCGTGAACACTTTGAAGTGGACGAGCGGCGCCAGCTTGATCCAGAACCGCGCGCCGTTCGCGTCGATCAGCGCCTCCACGCGCGTCACGGCACTGTCGCCCACGACCAGCGACGCGGGGACACCCGCGGCGGCGGCGATGCCGGGCGTGGGCACGGCCACGACGAGCTGCGGGCCGACGCCTGAATCGGGCGCCACTGGCGTGACCGCGGTGTTGAACGACAAGACCACGCGGGTGCCGCCGGGCGAGGGCCACGTGCGCATGCCGATCAGCTGGACGCCGGTGGCGCCGCCTCCAGCCGCGTCGGCCCCCGCCGGGGCTTGCGCCCGGAGGGGCGCGGCGAGCGCGCCAACGGCCAGCGCCAACGCGGCGGCCGACCTCATGCCGCGCAGCAAGTGAGTGGTCCCGCGCAGGAACGACATCGTGCCCTTACTCCCGTCCACCATCCATGGCATGACGGGAGGCGACCGCGGCCGCCTCCCGCCCGAGTCCTCTGTCTTGTACCCCGTCAGGGAGCTACTTGTCGAGTTTCAGCGTCTCGAACCGGGTGGCGCCGTTGCGGTTAACGATGAGCACGACCGGCTTACCGGCCTTGCGCATCTTGGCCACCTGGTCGCGGAACTCGCGCGTGTTGGCCACCGCCACACGGTTCACTTCCTCGATGACGTCGTTGACCTGGATATCCTTGTCCTGAGCCTCGCTGCCGTCCGCGACGTCGGTGACGCGCACACCCGACTCCACGTGCAGCTCGGTCTTCTCGTTGGCGGTCAGGTCGCGCACGCTCATGCCGATGCTCTCGGTGTCCTCGCCGGCAGGCGGCGTGGTGCGGCTTGCAATCAGGTTGTCATCACGATCGGTGAGTGTGACCTCGGCGGCGACCCGCTTGCCGTCGCGCAGCACCGCGAGGCGCACGCGGGTACCGGACGGCATGTCGGCGATCTTCAGGCGGAACTTGTCGCGGTCGGCCACCGGCGCGCCGTTCATCTCGATGATGACATCGTTCCGCTGCAGGCCGGCGCGCTCGGCGGGCAAGCCAGGGAACACGCTCTGGATGATGACGCCCTGCTGGCTGCCAAGCCCGAAGCCCTCGGCGATCTCCGGCGTCATGTTCGCCAGCGTCACGCCGATCATGGCGCGCTTCACGGTGCCGTGCGCCACGAGCTGCTCGGCCACGTGCTTCGCGAGGTTGATGGGGATCGCGAAGCCGATGCCCTGGCCGCTGGTGTTGATGGCGGTGTTGATGCCGATGACCTCGCCACGGATGTTGCACAGCGGGCCGCCCGAGTTGCCGAAGTTGATGCTGGCGTCGGTCTGGATGAAGTCCTGGTAGTCGGGCGTGCCGCCGAAGATGTTGAGGTTGTTGCGGCCCTGGGCACTGATGATGCCCACCGTGACCGAGCCGCGCAGGTCGCCGAGCGGGTTGCCGATGGCGATCGCCCAGTCGCCGATGCGTAGCCTCTCGGAATCTCCGAGCGGCAGCACCGGCAGGTTCGAGCCCTCGATCTTGATCACGGCCACGTCGGTGGCCTGGTCGGCGCCCACCGTGGTGGCCTTGAATGTGCGGCCGTCGTTCAGCGTGACCTTGATGCTCTCGGCGTCGCGCACGACGTGATTGTTCGTGAGGATGCGGCCTTCCTTGTCGATGATGAAGCCCGATCCCGACGACGGCACGCGTTGCTGGCGCGGCATGGGCTGGCCGAAGAACCGGCGCATGAACTCGTCCGAGGAGTCCCCGCCTTCACCGCCCACCTTCTTGGTGACGTCGATGAACACGACCGCGGGCAGCGCGCGGTCAACGAGTCCGACGAACGGGCTCTCGGGCAGCGGCGCGGAGTTCGTGGACGCGGCGAGTGCAACGTTGGACGCCTGCGTGGCGCGCGGCAGGTTCAGGCCGGCGCTCAAACCCAGTCCGAGCACCAGGCCCGCGACGACCAGCGCCGCGGCACCGAGGAAGTAGCTGCGTGGGGAAGTGACTCGGGTGCCGTTCATCGGGGTGGTTCCTCCTGGCTTCGGTTTCCGTTCAACATCGGCATTCGGAGCTGCGAAAACGAGTGCAGAAGAGCTTACGGCGCGGACGTGCCGCGTGAAAGCGCTTCGCTGTCACATGGCCGTCAAATGCGCCCGCGGTGGGCGGGCGCACGTCTGTTCGGATACGTGGGGACGGCCGGAGGTTGCATTCCGCCTCGGGGCCGCAAACGGACGCGGGGAATCCGCCCACGGCTGCGGCGGCTGGACCCGAGTCGTTCATGCGATGCCAAGCCCCGGCCCGGGCGCCGCGTTGGCGAGCCGCGCGCCACGCGGTCTATGCTGACCCGTCATGCCTGCCACGTCCGTGTTCTTCGTCTCCGACGCCCATCTCGGAGTGGATAACGCCGAGCGCGAGGGCGCGCGGACGGCGCGGCTTCACGACTTCCTGAACTCGCTGCCCGGCCGCGCCTCGTCGCTTTACATCATGGGCGACCTGTTCGACTTCTGGTTCGAGTATCGAACGGCGATCCCGCGCCGTCACTTCGCCACGCTCGTCGCGCTGGCGAAGCTTCGCGACGCCGGCGTGGACATCGCCTACATGAACGGCAACCACGACTTCTGGCTGGGCACGTTCTTCCGCGACTCGCTCGGCATCCGCACGCTGGACGGCCCTGTGACGCTCGAAGCGCAGGGCCGCCGCCTGTGGCTCCACCATGGGGATGGGCTCGTGGGCGGCGATCTCGGCTACAAGATCTTGAAGCGCATCCTGCGCGCGCGCGTCTCGATCGCGCTCTACGGCCTGCTCCACCCCGATCTCGGCATCCCGCTCGCGCACGCGGTGTCGCGCTGGTCGCGCCACTCGCGCGGCACCGGCGCGCTCAAGCCCGATCCGCTGTGGCGCGAGATCGCCGAGCCGGCGTTCCGCGCCGGGCATGACGCGGCGCTGATCGGCCATTTTCACCATGCCTACGAGCGACGCGAGCCGGGGCGCGAGTTCTTCGTGCTCGGCGACTGGATCGACCGGTTCACGTACCTGGAACTCACGGACGGGCGTCTCGAGCTCAAGACCTGGCCCGCGCCCGCTTGATCTGAGGGCCCTTGCATTCAAGGCTCCTAGAATCTCGCTGTGAGCGTGAACCTATGCGTGTCGTCGAGCTCCAGCTTGGACGGCACGAACGCGTAGTCCACGCTCAGCGTGCTCGCCCGCCAGCCGGCACCGGCGCTCCACGAGGCCACGTCGTCACCCGCACGCAGACCGAAGCGAAGTGCCGCGCCCGCAGGTGAATCCAGCTCCCCACCCAGCGCAACGAGCACCTGACGGCCGCGCGTCATGCGGCCCTCGAGCGCCACGAGCCCGGTGAACTCCTGGAACACGCCGTGCGCCATGGAAAGCCCCGCCTGAAGCGCGGTGGGCAGCCTCACGGGGGCCCCCTGCTCGCCGTTCACGGTGTAGTGCGCGCTCGGGCCGACGTTGTGCACGCTCAGGCTCGCGCGGCCGCTGGGCAATAGCGCCACGTCGCAGGCCGCGCCGGCGCCCATCCCCCACGTCGTCGCAGCCAGGTCCGCGATGCGCTCGCGAACGACCTGCGCCGTGAGACCGAAACTGGTACCACCCGCCAGCCGCCGGCCATAGCCGGCGAGGAACTCGAGATCATGCGCGCCGAACGAGCCGATCACGTTGCCGAGGTCGTCGCGCTCCTCGATGGGCTCGGAGTACATCGCGCGAAACGACGCGGCGAGTCCGCCGCCGAACAGCTTGCCCGCGACCGCCACGTGGTCGTGGCGCAGGTGCTCGTACGTCTCGGTGTGCGTGGCCGAGAGCTCGGTGCCGCCGGTGGCCGCGAGCCCGGCCGGGTTCCAGAACGCGGCCTCGGCACCCTTCGCCACCGAGGCGTAGGCCCCGGCCATGCTCGCCGCGCGAGCACCGCCCGGCACCTCGAGGAACGCGAAGCCCGGTTGCGCGGCCGCGACGGGCAGCGCGGCGAGTACCAGCAGAGCGGCGGAGGCCGCGCGGAAGGCGAGCTTCAATCAGGGCTCCGAAAGTGGGACGAAGTTCGGGCGACAGCGGCTTCAAGCCACCGTCGCCGCCTGTGAACTTCGAAGTATAGGGCATAGGGCACGAGCAGGCGGGTGCGCTCCCGCCCACTCGCGACGAGCCCCGGGGATCAGCCCTTGCCGCCCTTGTCCTTGCCCCTGGAGGTCTCCGACCGGTCCGGTTTGGACGACGGCGGTGACCAGCGCGGGGGTTCGGACCTGGGCGGGGGCGCCTGCTTATACACCGGCTCCTGGTGAGGCGGTTCCTGACGCGGCGGATCCTGCCTCGGTGCTTCGCGCCTCTGCACCTCGCGCGGCGGCGAGTCGCTGGGCGGGCGCCACGCGGGGCGCTCACCACGCGGGCGCGCGTCCTGCCACGGCCGCACGGAGGGCCGTTCGCCCTGGTCGCCCTGGTCGCCGCCGCCCGGCGGGTCCTGTCTCGGCCGCTCGCGGAAGCCCCACCTGCCCGTGCGCAGCCCACCCTCGTCGGACGGGTTGCGCCCAGGTCCGCCCGGATTCCGGCGCACGCCCCCGCCATCGGGACGCGTCCGCGAGCCGTCCTTCCACACCGGTCGCCCGTTGCCAACATCGCGATTCAACCATGTGGTCGGCCTGCCACCGGGGGACGAAGTCTGGCGTCGCACGTCGGAGGGCACGTAGCCCGGCGGGGTCTCGCCCTTCTTCCAGATCATGCCGCGAGGCGGGGGCGGCGCATACGTGACGGGCGCGGGCTCCGGCTTGAAGCGGCGAAGCTGCCCGCCCCACAGGTTCGACCAGCGATCCCAGCCGTCCCACGACGAGAACCGATTCCGGCTGCCCACCCACGGCTGGTAGCGCGGCGGACAGTCCGTGCGCACGACGTAGTAGTAGTACGGCACGTACGCGGTCCAGATCTGCGGACCCCAGTACCACGACCAGTTCACGCGGAAGTCCATGACGCTGCAGTGCGCGTAGTACGGGTCGAAGCCGTCCCACCACGCCCATCGGTTCGGGCGGTGGCAGTCATTGCACAGGTAGCGCGGATACCGCACCTGCTCGTGCACGTAGTACGTGGAGTACGCGCTGGCGAAGTGCTCCGTGTCACCCGGGCGGTCCAGCACGCGGCGGCGGATACGCTCCATCGCCACATAGGGGTCGCCTACGACGCGGCCGTCCTCGTCGAAGCCCTCTTCCGGCTCCTCGCCCGACTGCGGCGCGCCTTCGTAGCCCACGCTCGCGGCCTGCGGATCGAACGGCCGCAGGAACCACGGCAGGTCGCGGAACGGCCGGTCGGACGCCACGGCCACCAGGAAGCCCTGGCCCGTCTCCTTCTCGACCACGAGCTGGTAGTCGGCATCGTCGGGCGGCAGCCGCAGCGTGCGGCGGCCCTCGACCAGGCCGGAGCCGCGTTTCCACGGGTAGAGCAGGTTCACGTTGCCGTCGGCGTCGATCTCGTACACCAGCAGGTAGGCATCCTGCGACGCGCGCACCTTCACGCGCATCGCGTCGCCGGTCTGGTA
>JAHFBW010000057.1:0-8240 GCA_023249845.1 Candidatus Eiseniibacteriota bacterium | reverse complement strand
ACGGTCTCGTAGGACAGCGCGCTCTCGTTGCCGGCGTTGTCCACCGCCGCCACGGCGTAGAAGCGTGTCACGCCGTTCGTGAGCCCGGTCGCGAGGAACTGGGTCGCGGACGTGCTGCCGATGCGATCGTAGGGGCAGCTCGAGCCGCTCGCGCACGGCGACATGTAGAGCCGGTAGCCGGCCACGTCGGCCTCGGTGTTCGCCAGCCAGTTCAAGCTCACCTGGCCGTCACCGGTGACGCTGTAGAAGCCGCGCGGGGCGGCTGGGGGCGTGACGTCGCGGGGCGCCGTGGTGGTCTCGTCGCAGCCGGTGAGTCCGACCGCGGCGGCGACCAGCAGGATGGGGATCGCCAAGCGCATGAGGTTCCTCCTGACGGACAGGTTCGAACGGGACACACTCAGGACAAGGGCAACCGCTGTGCCATAGTCCCAGAGCCGCGCCGAACCCCGCCAGAGGGCCCTCTTTCGCCGCGAATCGCAGCGTTTTGGCGGGTTCCCACAACAAGATACCGCCGCCGGGGTGCGACCCCGGCGGCGGTGCGGTGTGCGCCGCGGACTCAGGTGTGTGACGGGCGCTACACCGGCTCAAATGAAGGGGCACCGATCGTGTGGATTCGCGACCTAAGCCTGGACATCCCCCAGTGTTGGCCTACCTCGCGAACGACCGGTGCCCGAAAGACCCCCGGGGATGGATCTCTGTGCGTCCGAACCGCTGACCGGGTTCTTATTGCGGTCCTGACGAGAGCCGTCCCTCCATCCCACGGAGGATTCTCAAGTCTGAGTTTTGTCCAAGCTAGCCGGTCGTGGAGGTCGATGCGTTGTCAGTTCAGACGGGGCTCGTACCCTCGACCGGCCACCGACGAACCGGCTAGCTCAGATCTGCTGCGCGGCACTGTTCCGCCGGTGAATCAGGCTTCTTGGAGGTCCCCCCCTCCGCCGATGTGTATGAGCACCCGCCGTGCCATCGTCATGCCGAAGCGTGGACATTCTCCTAACCTGTTGTCGCCTCTAGCCCAACACGCTGCGGCGCAATGGGTGTCGCGTTCGCCGCAGGGTGGCCACAAGCGCCGAAAATGAAAAGGGAACTGCAAAGCACCGGCCCCGCGCTTCCAACTCGTTGCGCGGGGCCGCTTTGGCAATCAACCTTTTTTACAGTGACAACTGTGAAGCTCTTTTATCGTCTGGCCGTCTCCAGGCCATACGCGCGGATGCGGCCGAGCAACGTCGGGTAGCTCAGGCCCAGCTCACGGGCGACGCGCGCCTTGTTACCGTGGAAGCGCTCGAGCGCCTCCTCGATCATCCGCTTCTCCAGCTCCGAGACGCTCCGGCGCAGCGTGCGGCCGCTCTTGGCGGCGACCTCGTCCGTGGTGCCGTTCGTGTGCGAAGGCTCCGCGGTCTGCGTCTCACGCTCCTCGCGCATCTCCGCCGGGAGCAGGTCCACGCCGAGCACGTCGCCCTCGTCGGCGAGCACGACCATGCGCTTCACCGTCTTCTCCAGCTCGCGCACGTTGCCACGCCACTCGGCCCGCAGGAACAGTCGCATCACCTCGGGCGCGAACCCGAGCACGGCCTTGTCCATCTGCCGCGAGTAGAGAGCGAGGAAGTGTTGCGCCAGCACGGGGACGTCCTCGCGGCGCTCGCGAAGCGACGGCACCCGCACGGTGATGTCGTTGAGGCGGTAGTAAAGGTCCTCGAGGAAGCGCCCCTCACGGATGCGCTCGCGGAGGTCGCCGCCGGTGGCGCAGATGACGCGCGCCTCGACCTTGCGCGTGCGCGTCGCGCCCACCGGGCGGATCTCGCCGCGGTCGAGCACATGCAGGAGCTTGGCCTGCACCGCCTCGGGGATCTTCTCGATCTCGTCCAGGAAGATGGTGCCGCCGGCAGCCTCCTCGAACAGGCCCGACTTGTCGCGCGTGGCGCCCGTGAACGCGCCCTGCACGTAGCCGAACAGTTCGGACTCGAGCAGGTGCTCGGGCAGTGCTGCGCAGTTGACCTGCACGAACGGCCGGTCGCGGCGTTTGCTGGTCTCGTGGACGACCTGCGCGAACAGGCCCTTGCCGGTGCCCGTCTCGCCCATGAACAGGATCGTCGCCGAGCTGTCGGAGACCTTGCGCAGCAACGTCATGATGCTCGCCACCTCGCGCGACTGGCTCACGATGCGCTCGGAGCCGGGCGCCGGGCGGAGCTGATCGCGGAGCTGCTGGTTCTCAGCCAACAGCAGGCTCCGCTGGGCCTCGACCACGGCCACTGCGGCACTGTTCGCCAGCACGGCGAGCAGGTTCAGCTCGCGCTGCTTGAACGCACCAAGCAGGTTGTCGTTCAGCCGGTCGAGATAGACGAGCCCCACGGCCTGCGACGGGAAGTTCAGCGGCACGCACACGAGCGAGCCGACCCCTTCGAGCGCGTCGGCCAGCGCCCCGCTGAAGCGCGGGTCAGCCGCGACGCGGCTCGAGAACATCGGGCCGTTTTCGGCGAAGCGATTGCCCGCAACGCTCTCGAGCACGCGCAGCATGCGACGGGCGCGATCGCGCCCCAGGCCGTGCTGGGCCACCACGTCGAGCCGGCCGGGCGCCGAGGTGAACGCCACGAAGCCGCGGTCGCCGCCCGCGTGCTCCACGGCGAGCTTCACGATCTGGGCAAGGAGCCCGTCCATATCGGAGGTCTCGCGGAACAGGCGGTTCGCCTCTTCGAGCGCGCGGAACTCGTTGCACGTGGACAGCGAAACGGCCACGTACTGGCGCTCGATCTCGCGCCTGAGCGCCACCGCTCGGCCCTCGGCCTCGGCGTCACTCGACTCGGCGAGCCATTGCTCGGCCTGCTCCAGGAGCGAGACCGCCTGGTCATAGCGCTCGCGCTCGCTCTCGAGTTTCGCCAGCGAGAGCAGCGCTTCGGCCGCGCGCGGCACGACGTTCAGTTGACGGAAGATTAGCGCCGCACGGCGCGCCGCGTCAGCCACCGGCTCGAGCGGCAAGCGGTTGCGCACGCTTGCCGAACACGCGCCCAGATCCTCGGCCCACGCCGCCAGCGTCGTGGCGAGTTCGTAGAGCTCACCCAACTGCTCGAACACTGCGGCGGCGGCGCGCAGCCTCGCCTCCATGCCGCTCGCGTGCCCACGCAGCGCGTCCAGGTGCGCGAGCTCACGGAGCGCAATGGAATGCTCGATGCGATCGCCCGCGCCCTCCGCCAGGGCGAGGCCGCGCAGGAGTTGCGTCTGTGCCTCGTCGGTGCGGCCGACCAGCCGGAGCGCCATGCCGAGCCGGATCGTGAGCTCCATGGTCACGTCCCCGTGGGGCGCCTGCAAGCGCGCCTCTTCGAGCGCCGGCTCGATCAGCGCCAGGGCCGCGACCCCGTTGCCACGGTCGATCTCGACCTCGGCCAGGAACTCGCGCGCCAGTTCGGCCTCGCGCCTCGCACCGGAGCCGTTCGCCAGTTCGAGCGCGCGGCGGTGGTGTTCCTCGGCGCGGTCCAACTGCCGGCGGCGGCGGGCGAGCAGGCCGAGCGCCAGCTGCGCGTTCGCTTCGCCTGAGGCGTGCGAGATCTCGCGCGAGATGCGCAGCGACTGTCTGAAGTGCTCCTCGGCAAGATCCCACTGCCCGAGGCGGTAGCGGATGAGCCCCAGGTTCTGGTGGTGGCCGCGCATGCGCGCGAACAGGCCCTTCCGCTCGTCGATCTCGAGCGCCTGCTCGAGGAACCGCGTGGCCTCACGCCACTCGCGGAGGTTCTTGTGGACGAGGCCCAGGTTGTTGAGCGACGCCACGAGCCCGTTCGCGTCCTCGATGCGGCGGAACGTTGCGGCGGCGTTTTGCAGCCAGTCGATGGCCTCTTGAGGATGGCCGGTGCGCGCGAGCGAGATGCCGAGCGTGAGCGAGACCTCGGCCACGGTGCGGTGGTCGTCGGTGTCGCGGAGCACGCGGTAGGCGTGGAGCGCGTAGCGACGCGCCCGCCGCGGCTGACCGAGTTCGATGGACAGGTATGCGATGCGCGACGCGACGCGGGCTCGGAGCCTCGGCCCGGCGACGCCGCGCGTCAGGTCGCGCGCGCGCAATGCTTCGGTGTGGGCCTCTTGCAGGTGGCCGCGAAGCTGCTCGACGTCGGAGATGCGGAGCAGCAGCCGGACGCGCTCTTCCAGAGCATCGGGTCCCATCTCGGCGAGAGCTGCGCGATACGCCTCTAGCGCGTTCGCGTATGCATCAGCCGCGAGGTGAAGATCTCCGATCGCTTCGTGCTGCGAGATTCCCGGCTTCGGGGTGCTCGCCGCAGTGGGATCAGGGGGGATCGCTTTCTGCACGTTCGAACCCTCGAATTCGTCACAAACCCGGTGGGCGACGTCGGCGGTTCGTTCCGACGCGCCCGAGTCTCATCGAGATTCGCCGCCCAGAAACTACGGGAGGCGTCCTGGCAGCTGGTTCAGCACGACTCGGATCGACCACTGGAATCGCAGCATCCAGGGCGACAACTGCCCCACGCGCAGCGAGGCATTGCCGACCCTGGGAGGCAACGGAGCGCCGTTCTGCGGCACGTCCGGTTCGCCCACCATGGGACGGATTCCGGGTCTGGAGCTCATGCTGCTCGTGAGGCTCGTGCGATTGAACAGCGATCGCATCCCCCCGGCAGCGAAGGCCTCAGACCCGATCGCCGTCAGCATCGCGGCCGCGAGTACCAAGGTGATGAGGAGTCTGCTGCGTTTTTGATTCGTCATGCGGTGCCTGCTCCCTCCGACACTGGTTCCCTCAGTGGAAGAAATGTTTCGCCTGCCCGGTTGGAGGGACCGGGTCTGCTGTCGATTCTGTTTGAGGGGACCTGCACTTGCCTGGCGGGAGTATCCGCCCGGTGTGAAGCCGCGGTCAACGTCTATTCCGGGGCGGCTGAAGGGGGCTACTGGCCTTCGCGCGCGACCTGCCACTCCTCCGCGGCCAAGCGCGCGAGGCCGTACCGGAGCCCCTGGGTGGAGCAGATCAGGCCGGGGGACTGGAACCGGTCGAGCAGGCCCTCCACGACCAGGGCCCCGGTCCCGATGATGTCGGCGCGACCCTCCCCCATGACGGGCATCGCTCTGCGGCCGGCGTGCGTTGTGGTCACCAGCTGATTCACCAGCTCGTGCACCCGGGCCGCCGGAAGGTAGGCTCCTTCCAGCTGGGAGGGGTCGTAGACCTGCATCCCGGCGTCGAGAGCCGCCAGCACGGTGATGGTGCCGCCGACCCCGCCCAGCACCGCGGTGCGCTCCGGCATTAATGCACAGCCATGCATAAGCTCGGTTCGCACCCAATCCCGGGCCGCACCGAGTTCCATGGCGGTGGGTGGGTCGCTCGCGACCAGCCGCTCGGTGAGCGTCACCGCGCCGAACGGCAGGCTGGTCCAGCGACCCAGTCGCTCCCCGACGCCGCTCACCACTTCAGTGCTACCGCCACCCAGGTCGAACACCACGCATTGGCTGCCGCGCGCTGCCTGGCCGAGCCCCATGATCACGGCGCGATAGACCAGGCGCGCCTCGTCCGCCTCGCTCAGGATGCGCACCGGTGAGCCCGCAAGCTCGCTGATCCGCTCGGCCGCCGCGGCACCATTGCTCGCGCGGCGCAACGCCGCAGTCGCGGCGGCCACCACGTGGCGGGTGCCGAACGATCGGGCTCGCCGCAGAAACTCGCCCACGAGCACACCCGCCCGCTCGACCAGCTCGTCGTCCACGCGACCGGTCTCGTGCAGTCCACGACCGAGCCGGCAGGCCTCACCGGATCGGGCGACCGCCTCGAGCTTGGGGCCCCACGGCGCGTCGTCCGGGATGTCGGCCACGAGCAGGCGGACGGAATTGGACCCGATATCAATTGCACCGACACGCATAGGTTCTCTTCCGTCGCCGGGGGGCGCGACGCTCGAGCCGCCGATCGGCGCGGATCCGAGCCCTCACGACCTGCTCTGGATCGGACCTAGCCGGGATCATTCATGAACCGTGAGTCGAGAGGGTCGGATGTCCGTGAAGCGCCAGGCGAAGGCTTGGCCCGCGACGGAGTCGTGTCGGTGGCGCGTCGCAGGAGCGGGTCAAGCCTTCAACGCAGCGATTCATGGGCAGCCGGCCCGCGCAGGCCACGGGCTCATGAATGATCCCGGCTAGAGCAGGAAGTCTTCGATGTCCGTCGCGAACCGCCGTGGCGGCGCGGGGGACTCGAACCTATTACCAGATTCCGGCGCTTCGTGTACTACGGGGGGCTCGGCGATCGCTGTGCGCGGGTCGTGTGGTGGGAGGATCTCGACTTCATCCGTGAGCGGCTCGAGCTCCACGGACGAGGCCACGGGAATGGCGCCCAGCGCGAGCCCGGCCTGGAAGACCATGTCCTCCTCCGAGCGGGCGAGGGAGGCGAGCACGCCGCGCGCGACGGCGTCCCGCGGAGCCGGCCGAAACACCACGCGCTTGCCGTCGCGCGTACCCTTCACGAACCCCGCCCGCTCGAGGGCTTGCAAGTGTCGCGTCGTGCAGGACTGGCTCAGCCGCACGGCGCGCGCCAGTTGGCTCACGCTGCGGTCCACGCCCGAGAGCAGCAGCACGAGGAGCTGGAACCGCCTCGGCGGGCGCAAGACTGCAAGGGAACGATGGAGTCGCTCGTGTTCGCGATGCATTGCATGGTCATGCATACCATCTTCCGGCGATTGACCGCAAGCATGCGTGGTTGCTACCGTTCAGCTTGTGCTGCGAAAATTGTTGCTGCCGCTCCCAGCGCCGATTTCCCGGCGAACCGCAGCTCTCCCGCAACGACTTACCGTCCCAGAGGGCACCCGCAACAATCTTTGCACCACAACCTACCGCTCACGAGCTTGCACCACACTCCCACCATGACCCCCGCCAGCCTAGTGCCCGCCACGGGCCCCGCCCCGAGCTTCTTCGGCATGAGCCGTGACCGCCTCCGTCGTCACGTGCTTGGACATGGCGTGCCCGCCTTCCGGGCCGAGCAGATGTACGCCTGGGTCTACCAGAAGCATGTGCGCGACCCGCTCGGCATGACCAATCTGCCGCGCGGGTTCCGCGAGTCGGTCTCCGGGATATGCGACTTCGCGCTGCCCGAGACCGCCTCGGTGCACAAGAGCCCCGACGGCAACACGCACAAGTTCGTGCTCCGGCTCGCCGACGGCGCGCGCGTCGAGAGCGTGAGCATGCGCACGCCCAGGCGGCTCACGTTCTGCATCTCGAGCCAGGTGGGCTGCGCCTTGAAGTGCTCGTTCTGCGCCACCGGCCTGATGGGGTTGAAGCGCAACCTGCGCGCGCACGAGATCGTGGCGCAGGTCATGACCATGGGCGATCACCACGGCTGGCGCGACGATCGGTTCAACATCGTGTACATGGGCATGGGCGAACCGCTCGCGAACCTGGCCGCGGTCACCGAGAGCATCCGCATCCTGCATGACGAACGTGGCCTGAACCTCGGTGCCCGGCGCGTCACGGTGAGCACCAGCGGACTGGTACCGCAGATCGAGGAGCTGGCGAAGCTCGATCTTCAAGTCGGGCTCGCGATCTCGCTCCACGCCACCACCGACGAACTGCGCGACGAGCTGGTGCCGGTGAACAAGCGCTGGCCCATCCGCATGCTGCTCGACGCGGCGCGCGACTACAGCCGCACCGTGGGCCGCCGCGTGACGCTCGAGTACACGCTCCTGGGCGGTGTCAACGACAGCATGGAGGACGCCGACCGCCTGGCCGAGTTCGCGCGCGAGTTGCCGAGCAAGGTGAACTTGATCCCCTACAACCCGGTGCCGGGCCTCGATTGGAAGCGGCCATCGCCGGCCGCCGTGGAGGCGTTCGCCGAGCGGCTCTACCCCAGGGCGCCAGCGGTGACTGTCCGGCACACGCAGGGCGGCGAAATCTGGGCGGCCTGCGGGCAGCTGGGCGGGCTCACTCCGGAAGCGTGAACCAACATCGCGCGGCACCGGAGAGCCGCGCGAGCACGGGCAAGCGCAGGCACCCGCGTGAAAACGCCGGACGCGAGCACGGGGTAGGCTCACGCGCATGACGCTTCGCACCCGGCTCTTCCTCGCCCTCCTGGGCGTGGCGCTCGCACCCACCCTGCTGTTCGCGTGGTTCACGCTGGTCCAGCTCCACACGGCGACGTCGCGCTGGTACCAGTCGGGCGTGGAGCGGGCACTCGAGTCCGCGATGGAGACCAACCGCACGACACTCGCGCGGCTGGAGGCCACGGCACTGGAACGCGCCGACGCGTGGGCCGCGACCCTGCCCGGCATCGCAGCCGATCCCGCGCA
>JAHFBW010000319.1 GCA_023249845.1 Candidatus Eiseniibacteriota bacterium | reverse complement strand
GAACATCGAGATGTCACCCAGGAGTCGCGCACGCTCAGCTTCGGCGCGCAACAGCTCGTCCAGCCGGCCGCGTCCCGTCTCGTAGCGCGCCCTCGCGGCCGCGACCATGTGGTCCGTGACTCCGCGATGGTCGGCGGCCGCTCGCGCCCGCTGATCTGCGAACCAGGCGGCCGCGTAGGCGCTCCACGCCTCGCCGAATCGCTCCCAGCGCATATCCTCCGCGCTCGCGTCCGCGGCCAGGGCTTCCCGTCCGGCGGCGCGCCGCGCAAGCCCGCGTGCGCCGAACAGTTCCACGCGCTGCTCCAGTCCCACGACGCGCATCGTCATCGGATCCATGTCGAGCGAGCCCCCGACGGGCACGTTTTCGACCATCACATCGAGCATGGGCGCGTCCCACGCGCCGGCGCGGGTCTCGCGGGCGCGAGCCGCGCGGGTCATCCAGCGCCGCGACGCGAGCGTGGCGTCGGACGCGTCCACGTCGGCGAACACCTGTTCCAGATCGAGCGCACGCGCGCTGGGCGCCAAGGCGGCGATCAGCGTGAGGAGCAGCGCGGCCGTACGGGCGCCGCGCGACGGCGGAACGAACATGACGGAACCTCGGGTGAGGGTGGTGAGAACGCCAGCGGTGGCGCTCGGTTCACACACGCGGCGCGAGAATGCGCCGCCACGCGCAGGCCGCAGGCCTGCGCGAGCTCACACGCGAGGAGGCGCGCGCGGCCCCGTGGGCGTGGGGAGTTGGGCTTCCGGACCGGGTCCGGTGTCACGCTCGATGGGCGCGAGCGCCTGGGGCTCGCGCTGGGTCGTCGCCAGAGTGGCGTCGGCGATCCACGCGACCGGCATCTCGAGCGGAATGGGCGCGGCGAGCGATGGCACATCGGCGAGGCTCAACTGCTGGTCGCATGGCATGGCGCTCGAGGGCGCGGCCGGCGCCGGAGCGTCGGACGTCGGGACCCCGTGGCAACACGCGTGCGCCGTCCGGTCCGGGAGGTGGTTGAGACGCGGCACACAGGTAGTGATCATGCAGAGCTGACCGCTCATGAGGAGCGCCAACGACGCGAGTACGGCAAAACGCCAAAGCGTGCCGAATCTCATCGCATCCTCCTCTGCATGGGGGAACCACCTGAGGCGAGCCGCTGCCGCGCCTCATGACCCGTCGGCAACCACAGCCGACCGCCATGAGCTTGGACGATTTATCGGCAGGAAAGCAACGCGGCCGCGAGTCGAAGGCCGAAAGCTTTGCCTCTACCGGACGAAAATCGCCGTTGCCGGCCATGTGGACGTGCTCCAGGACCTGATTCCTGAGTATCCGTAGAGATACTCATTCAGACCGTGCCGCCCACCCGATGCCCTGTTTTCCGGGGGCCGCGATCGTCCACTTCGCTCACTCCCCTGCTGCCTCGGCGGTCTCCTCGATCCCCACGGTGCCGCGCCCGCAGGCGGCGCACGGGATGCGGAACCGGCGCAGCTCTTCGCGCGCGAGCGCGGGTGCGATCGCGCGGCGCGCCTCGACCGGGTCGCCCAAGTCCATGGCCGAGCGCGCCGTGGCGAGAGCCGCCGCCACCTCGAGCAGCGCCGGGCCGGAGAGCGCCGGTTCGCCGAGCAGTGTCGTGGACAGCTCGCGCGCGAGTGGCGCACCGACCCGCGCCGCTTCGTCGAGTGCGCCGAGTCTCGACCAACCCGCAACGATCATGGAGCGATCCCAGAACGTCGTATGCTCGAACTCAGCCTCGGCGGCGCGCAACGTCTCGCGCGTGCGCTCGGCGATCGTCTCACCGGGTGCCAAGTCGCGCCTCTGTCCGCGCTCAGGCGCAAGCGAGCGCTCGACGAGCAGCGACCAGACCAGCCGACCCACAGTGGGATCGCTCCAGTACGACGAGGGCTCGCCCGCTTCGGCACGCGCGCGGGACAGTTCCGACGGCTCGGGAAGCCCGTCGCCCGCGAGCACGGCCGCGTGGAGCCGGCAGGCCGCGTGGTTCCAGCGCGCCTCGAACCGATCGCCGGCCAGCGCCAGGTCCGACGCGGCGTCGCCGAACCGGCCTGCGCGCGCGAGCAGCGCACCGCGCGCGAGCCTCGCGCGGGCGTCCTCCCCGCAGGCGAGCACGGCGTTCCACGCCGCGAGCGCGGCATCCGACTGACCGAGGCGTTCACAGGCGATCGCGTGCGCGGAGAGCGCGCGAGCGTCGCCGTCCGGTGCGGCCTTGAGCACGGCTCGCCAGTCACCGCGTGTGAGCGCTTCGAGCACGTCTCGGCGAGCGGCTGGGTCATCATCTCGTGACGCGGGCGGGTTCAAGTCCGTGAGGAAGCGTGGGCGCTCGGGCAGGAGCGTGACGAGCGCGCTCGCGTCACCGGCCCACGCGCCCAGCACCGCGTCCAGGTTCTGCAGCTCGCCCCACAGCTCGACGAACCGGGGTGACCTCTCCGGCAGCGCCGCTCCGCAGCGAACACAGCGCACACCCGCGACGGGCGGCGCCTCGAGCCGCATAGCGTTCTGGCAGGCCTCGCACCAGACGTCGTACGCGTCCACGGGCGCGGGCCCCACCCACGCGCTCGCCTCGCAGGTGTCGCAACTCAGCCGCCAGCGCGTGCCGTTACTGGATGCCACCGAAGCTCTGCACGCGCGAGCCACGCTCGTAGTAGATCTCCCTCTGGTCGCGGATGCCCAGCCGGAAGTAGTACTCGACCTCGCCACCCGGCGTGAACGAGCGCGAGAACGCAGCGTCCCAGCAGTGGATGCGGCGCGTGAGGTTGTATCGCTGCAGCAACACCGCGCGCTCCGTGAGGTCGTAGCCGGCCTGGTAGTCGAACGTCCAGTTCTCCGTGAGCTGGTAGCGCAACACGCCGTTCAGCGTCTCGCGCGATTGCCAGCGCGGCCCCGAGTAGCCACCCGCGTAGGAGTAGGCCAGCGATGCCGACCAGCTCTCGCGGAAGCCGCTCGCGTCCTCCTCGCCCACGCTCAGTCCTGCGCCGGACTCGGTGGCCGTGCGAGTGGCCTGGGGCTTACCGCCGCCGCGGCTGTTGAAGCTGCTGCTCAGGTTGTAGCTGAACGAACGAAGCGGCCGCTGCGAGTAGACGTCGAACTGTGCGCCCGCGTCGGCGTTCACGTAGCCCGGTGGCTGGAGCCGTACACCCGAGACGACGGCCCCGAGCGGATGCGCCGCGCCGTTCTCGCGCCACAGAAAATCGTAGGAACTGGATGTGGTCCAGGTGAGCAGATTGTCGAGGCGACTGATCTTGTCGCCGCGCGTCATCTTGGCCTGCAGCCGCTGATCTACCGAGAAGTTCGCGCGCGCCGACTTGCGACCCGAGAAGATGCCGATGTCGCCGAAACTCTTGAACCGATCGCGCTTGATTCCGGCCGGGTCGGTGTACTGGAGGCCGGGGAAGTCCGGCGAGAAGCTCAGGCCCACGCTCGGACTCAAGATGTGGCGCAGGCCGAGACCCGTGACGGGCGTGCCGAGCGTCCGATAGAGCGTGGTCGACAGCCCCGCGCTGGATTGCCACACCGCGGCGGAGGCCAGCTTGTGTCCCTGCTCGTCGTGGTCGAACAACACCGCGTTCCCGAACATCGACGGCGAAAAGTTGATCCACCCGAACAGCCGCCGCGAATCCGTGAGCGAGAACACGCTCGAGGCGGCCCGACGGGTCTCCTCCGTCCGGCCCACGACGTTACTCGAGTCCGGGAGCGTGTCTGCATTCGTGAAGTAGGTCTGTCCGATGACGATGCCGCGGCGAGTCTGCAGCGAGAGGAAGCGTCCGCTCAGGCTCAGGTACGTGCTGTTCAGGAGCTTGCCGAGCGGGCGGTCCTTGAGCGCCGCATACGAGCCGAGCGCCCGCGTCGGCAGCGTGGCCGAGACCGACGGGGCGGTCACCGTGAGGTTCGCGAGGCTCGCCGGCGTGCCCACAGCCGGTCCGTGCAGCGGCCCGGCGCCATCGGGGTCCTCCAGTGTCACGT
>JAHFBW010000056.1 GCA_023249845.1 Candidatus Eiseniibacteriota bacterium | reverse complement strand
GTTGGTCGTGCGCCACTCACTGCCCTACTCGGACGTGACGGACGCCACGTCGGAGGAGCGCGCGCTTCGCGAGGCGAACGGTGAGCCGCTGTCGTTCGGGCACACGCTCGAGGACCAGATCGGCGGCCAGCTCGACGCGGGATTCGTGCTTACGGCGATGTTCGAGGACCGCTGGCCGGAGACGACGCTCGGCCGTTACATGGCGAGCTACATCGCGACACGAGCGGTGCGCCCGGCGAGCTGACCGCTACGACGTTGTGCCGATCGCTGCGACGATGTCGTAGAGCGCGTGTACCGTGATCGCGGTTGTCGTGTTGGCGAATCGCCGGACGAGACCGAGTGCCAGGCCGAGCAGCAGGATCGTGAGCATCCCGAACCACGTGTACTGTACGTGCCCGGCGGCGAACAGCACCGACGCCCACATCACGCCGACGCGCGGTTGCAGCGCGCCGCGCACAAGCAGTTCCTCGCCGACGCCCGCGCTCACGCCGAGCGCGAGCACGCCCGCGAGGGAGAGCTCGCCCACGATGAGCTTGCCCATGGCCTGGTCCTCGGCCCACAGGTTGTGGAGATGCGTGCGCTCGAACCACTCCATGCCCGAGTTCAACCCGATCACCGCCGCGAGCCCCGCCGCGGCCACGAGCCACTCGCGCGTTCCCATCCGGCCGAGGCCCAACCGGTCGCGAACCGCGCGCAGATCGCGCGCCACCCACAGCCCGACCGCGGCAGCAGCGAAAAGCACCTCGCCGATGAGCTGGGCAACGAGGCCGCCCACGTCTGCGAGCGGCCGGCTCTGGGTCGTGAGCACGTTCAGGAATTCGTCGAACAGGAGTCGCACCGGCACAGGGAGTAGCAGCACCAGTACAGAGAGCGACGTGGTGAGGCGCACCGTGTGCGTGGCGGGCGAGCCGCGCAACAGCACGCGAGCAACAGCGCGAGTAACGGTCGGGATCGCGAGCGCCAGGCAGAGGAGCACGGCCGCGAAGCACCAGTTGGAGGCCGCGACGTGAGCGGGGCTCGTGTCGAGCGTACGAGCGTAGGTCCCGAACCCGAAATAAAAGATCGCTCCGATGAGAGGCGTCAGGAGCGGCACGCCGAGTCTAAGCGCATGGCCCACGTCGCCGGGGATCAGCGGCCCATCGGTAAACGGATCACCCGTGCGTGCACGATCGCGCGCGTCCCAAGAATGACAGAGCGCGAACATGCCCGCCACGGCGAGAAACAACGCCGCGTCGGGGCGCCCTGCCGCGAAGGAGGCGAGCGAGCCCAGGAACACGAGCGCCGTCCAGCGCATGAGACCTTGATGCGCCATGCCGCCCACGGCCCGTGCCGCGCGCAACGTTTCGTCGCGAGCGGTCGCAACCCGGAGTGCCTCGGCTCGCGCGGCTTCGGCGGCTTCAGCCGCGGCGGCTTCGCTCGCCTGCGCATCGGACGCCGCGTCCGCCTCGGGCGTGGGCATGGGCGTGCCTTGATTCATGTCCATCGTCGGGCGAGCATAGGGGGTCCACTCGGGGGGCTCCAATCATGCGGATCGAAGTGAGACTGTTCGCGCAGGCGAGAGAACGCGTCGGTAGTGGCATCGCGCGCCTCGAACTGCCGGACGGCAGCCGCGTCTCGGACGCGCTCGCAGCACTCGAGCGCACCCACCCGGGACTGGCCGAGTTGCGCCCACATCTGGCGGTGGCGGTGGACGGTGCGCTCGCGCGGACCGACGACGTGCTCAGCGCGGACTGCGAACTGGCGCTGCTCCCGCCCGTGAGCGGGGGCTAGCGTGGCGGCCGGCGCGGCATCCCGCAGGCGCGCGGCGGCTCGTCGCTGGCGGATCGAACCGGTGACTTCCGAGCATTGGACCGCGCTCACGACGTTGTTCGGACCCAAGGGAGCCTGCGCGGGTTGCTGGTGCATGTTCATGCGTCTCCCCGCCGCGGACTTCCTCCGTGGCAAGGGCGTCGGCAATCGGCGCGCGTTGCGTCGCCTCGTCGCCAGTCGCCCGCCCGGCCTCATCGCATACGACGGCGAGGAGGCCGTGGCCTGGGTGAGCGTGGCGCCGCGAGAGGAGTTCGCGCGGTTCGAGACCTCTCGCGTGCTGGCCCCGGTGGCGGGGAAGAGCGTGTGGTCGGCGCCATGCTTCTTCGTGAAGGCGTCGCACCGTGGCGTGGGCTTGAGCGCCGTGCTGATCGAGGCTGCGGCGCGGTTCGCCACAAGGCAGGGTGCGCGCTCGCTCGAGGGCTATCCCAACGCGAATCGCCTCGAGCGGCAGCCAGCGGCGTTCGTGTGGACCGGGTTCGAGTCCACGTTCAAGCGCGCGGGTTTCCGCGAAGTGGCGAGGCGGTCGCCGACGCGGCCGATCATGCGCCGCGAGCTGACCCGCCGCCCCGCCGGAAGGACAGCGACGAAGCAGGCCCGCGAAGGCGCGCGCCGTGGCTGAGCTCACCCACGCGCCGATCGACGTGGCGCCGCTGCTCGCCGCGGCCGCGAAGCCCGCCTGCGGCGCGATCAACCTGTTCCTCGGCACGACGCGCGACCATCATGACGGTCGCCGCGTCGTACGGCTCGAGTACGAGGCCTACGAGCGGATGGCGCTCGACACGCTCGGTGCGCTCGAGCGCTCGGCGTGCGAGCGCTTCGGCCTGGCCCATTGCGCCATCGTGCACCGCTTGGGTGAGGTGCCGGTGACCGAGGCGAGCGTTGCGGTGGTGACGAGCGCGCCGCATCGAGCGGCGGCGTTCGACGCCGCGCGCTGGGCCATGGATGAACTCAAGCGCGGCGCGGCCATTTGGAAGAAGGAGCATTTCGCGGAGGGCGAATCCGCGTGGGTGAAAGGCCACCCGCTCTAAAGCTCGCTCTCGAGACCGCCGGACACCGTCACGCGAGCGCACTGGCCGCGAACGCCGCTTCGTCTCGCGCCCAGGGATCGGGGTCGGCGTCTGCCGCCAAGCGTAAGGCTTCTCGCGCGCGGATGCGCGCCGTCGCGTTCGCCGGGAGCGCTTCGACGAGACGGCCCAGCGCCCACGCGGCGTGACCGCGCACCAGGGCGTCGCGATCACCCGAGAGCGCGCGGTCCAGCGCCGGGATGTGTTCCAGCTCGCCGCGATTGCCGAGCGCCACGCACACGTTCCGCAGGAACCCGGCGCGGTCCGCGCGGCGGATCGGACTCGTGGCGAAGAGCTCGAGGAATGCCGGTTGGTCGAGGGTGAGGAAGCGCGCGAGCGACCAGCCGTCGAGCGACGCGGCGTGCAAGCGAGCCTCGCGAGCGGGTGGCGCGAATCGATTCCACGGGCACACCTCCTGGCAAACGTCGCAGCCGAACACCCAGTCGCCGATCAGCGGGCGCAGCTCACGCGGGATCGGACCTTTGTGCTCGATGGTGAGGTAGGAGATGCAACGCCGCGCGTCCACCTGGTAGGGCGCGACGATGGCGCGCGTCGGGCAGCCGTCGAGACAGCGAGCGCAAGTGCCGCAGCGCTCCGCCACGGGCGCGTCGGGCACCAGCTCGTGGTCCACGAGGACCTCGCCGAGCAGGAACCACGAGCCGAGCGCTTCACTCAGGACGCCGGCGTGCTTTCCCACCCACCCGAGTCCGGCGCGCTCGGCCCAGCCGCGCTCGAGGATGGCGCCGGTGTCCGCGTACCAGAGCGAGCCCGAGCCTGGGAACAGCTCGCGCTGGATCCAGCGCTCGAGCTCGAGCAGCTTATCCTTCATGATGCGGTGGTAGTCTTCGCCCACGGCATAGCGAGCGATGCGCCCCAGGCGCTCGTCGCGCGCCGCATCGCGATCCGGCGGATGACACAGCGCCACGCACACGACGGCGCGGATGCCCGCGACCAGGCGCGAGGGGTCCGCGCGCCGCTCGCGATGCTGCTCGGAAGCCAGCCAGTGCATCTCGCCGTGCCGGCCGGCCTCGAGCCACGCCTCGTAGTGCGCACGCGCCTCGAGCGGTTCAACCGGCGCGACACCGACGGCATCGAAGCCGAGCTCCAGCGCCCGCGACTTCAACTTCGCGGTGGCCGCGGCGGGAGAGAGCGTCAGCGCGGTTCGCGTCGCGGCGGCCTCGGCACGCCGGGTTTGGCGGCGCGCTTCACGCGTTTGAGCGAATCGGTGGCCGTGGAGTCCGCGAGCGTGTCGACGGGCGCGGACCCACGCTTGAATCGGGGCGTCGTTGGTTCTGAACGTATCGGCTCGCGCGCGGGCGGCCGCGTCGCACCGCCGCTCACGCCGGCTCGACGCGCACGCATGGCCTCGAGCTCGCGGCGCGCCTCGCTCCACGCTCGAGTGGTCCGCGATTCGAGCAGACGCAGATCCACCTCGGCCGTGGCGGCGAGCTTGATGGGCGGTGAGGGCAGAACCACACGCCCGTCGCGCTCGTCCATGCGCATCCGGTCGGCGGTTCCCACGCCGAGGATGGCTTCAGGGTCGGGGCCGGCGTTCCAGTAGACGCCGTGCAACGACGCGATGCGGTCGATCGGGTGTACGCCCCTGGGGTCGTCGGGGATGTCGTTCACGAAACTCGCCCGTGCGCCGGCGCTCGGATTCGCGAGTGCACGTGTGCTCATGAACGTGAACATGCCGCCCGGCACCTGATCGAAGTTCGTCACGCTTGCCGGTGCCAAGGGCGCCCAGCCCACGAAGTCACCCACCTCGACCCACGCCACCCATGACGGCGCCCACGCGCCGTAGGGCTGCCACACCCAGCCCTGGAACTCGTCGTGGAACCAGAAGCCGTAGTGGTCGGTGATCCAGCCGAACGGTTCGTTCGACTCCCACAGCCACCCGTAGGTGTATGACGGCTCCCAGTGACCGTCCTGGTAAGGGCGCCACGCGACCGTGTTGACGCGCGGACGGAACACCCAGCCTTGCGGCTCGATCAACACCCAATCGCCATAGGGCTCCAGCTCGTCGTGGAACGGACGGAGCGGCGCCGCCAGGCCAAGGCGCGCCGCCGACTGCTGGGGAGGGGCAGGCGATCGCGTGGCTTCGGGTGAGCCGCCGTCCACCGCGCAGCCCGCGCTCAGAAGGAGGAATCCCAGCAAGAAAGGCAGGTATTTCTCTAACTTAAAGCGCCGCATCATTTTAGTTGGCTCCGAGTGGCTCAGGCGCCCATTTCCTGGGTCATCTGCCGCAAATTAGCGTTGTGCGACCTCAATGTCACCTATTAGGATAGAGTCAACCATCCATTGCAGCAGGCTCACCCGAAGCTAATGGCCTGATGCGACCTGCGAGACATCCGTAGCAACGGGAGCCCCCAGTCCTATGCTCTTGCGTAATCGTGTGTTCGTGCTCGCCTGCGCAGGTCTGCTCATGTGCAGCGCGGCGTTGGCCGCCGAACCCGTGGCACTTGATGTGCCGGCGTTGGAGGGAGGCGCCGAGGCCACGACCGTCATCCACCTCGATGTGACCGCGGGCGTGAGTGGCGCACCGAACGGATTCACGATCGAGTGGATCCTGCGCAGCCAGTTCGACGCGAACGGTGGCTGGCCTTCAGATCCGCTCGATCCTTTGATCCAGTCCGCGATCTACCTGGGCTCGCCGACGCTCAACACCGTCGAAGGCACCACGTCGTTCCTGCTCGGCCCGGGACAGATGGCCACGGTGGAGATCGGCGACATCTTCGACGAGACCGGCGTGCTCGCGTCGAATGTCGGCGAGATGCAGGTGGGTACGGAATACGCCGTCCGCGTTCGTGCGAATGGCGACGGTGGGAGCACGCCCGGCGGCAATGGCCTGATCGAGCCCAGCCCGTACAGCGGCACCTTCTACGCCATCACCAAGGAGAACGGTGGCACGAATGAGTGCGTGCGCTCGCAGGGCTACTGGAAGACGCATCCCGAAGCGTGGCCGGTCTCCTCGCTGCGGCTCGGGAGCATCATCTACTCGAAGACCCAGCTGCTCGCCATCTGGAACACGCCGGCCGCCGGCAACGGCCTCATCTCTCTTGCGCACCAGCTCATGGCGGCCAAGCTCAACATCATCGCCGGCGCGATCCCGCCCTCGATCATCACGGGGGCCATCTCCACCGCCGACGCGCTCATCGGCACCCGCATCGTCCCGCCGATCGGCACCGGCTTCCTCTCACCCGGCACCACGAGCCACCTGACCGACGACCTCGAGGAGTTCAACACCGAGGAGTCGGGCGACATCCAGTGCCACGTCACCACGGCGGTGAAGGCGAGCACCTGGAGCGATGTGAAGGCGATGTATCGCTAGTCTGAAGTGACCGGACGACATGTCCGGAGCTTCGCTCGACGGCCACCCTCATGTGAGGGTGGCCGTCGGGTTTTGGGGCCGTCTCGAGCCCGGCTTGCGTGGGCAGGCGATCTCAGGCGCGTAGCTCCGGAAGCTGCAGCCGAGGCGGCGTCCAGCTCGCGGTCGCTACAGGCGCTTGTAGTTGGGGCCGCCGCCGCCCTCGGGCGTCACCCAGGTGATGATCTGGTACGGGTCGGCGATGTCGCAGGTCTTGCAGTGGACGCAGTTGGACGCGTTGATCTGCAGCTTGAGCGCGCCTTCCTTCGCCGGGTCCGGCACCATCTCGTAGACGCTCGCCGGACAGAAGTGCTGGCACGGGTTGCCGTATTCCTCGCGGCACTTGGTGGCGCACACGCTGGTGTCGGCCACGAGCAGGTGCACGGGCTGGTCCTCCTCGTGCAAGGTGCCAGAGAGGTAGACGTCGGCGAGCTTGTCGAACGTGAGCTTGCCATCCGCCTTGAGCGGCGCGGGCTTCCCACCCGGATGCACGTCACGAAGCTTCGCCATGCGCTCGTGACCCGCGTGGCCCTTCAGGTGATCACCCAGCGGATCCAGCCCGCCCATGATCATCTGGAAGCCGGTGCGGGGGAGCGCCGCCCACAGTCCGCCATCAAACGCCTGGTGGAAGTTGCGCATACCCTTGAGCTCGGCGCCGGCCCACGACTCGGCCACGCGTTTCTCGTAACCAGCCAGTTTCGCGGCCGAGAAGTCATTCGCGAGCAGGCAGTCGAACACCTGCTCGGCCGCAAGCATGCCGCTCTTGATCGCGAGGTGGATGCCTTTCAACCGGCCCCCGTTCAGGAAGCCGGCCGTGTCGCCTGCCAGTAGCAGCCCGTCGGCATAGAGCCGGGGAATCGCGTACCAGCCGCCTTCGGGGATGGCCTTGGCGCCGTAGGAAAGCGGCTTGCCGCCCTCGAGCAGCGCGCTCACGAGCGGATGCGTCTTGAAGCGCTGCAGGTTGCCGTGCGGGTCACTGGTCGGGTCGCGCGCGTCGAGCCCGGTGACGAAGCCCACGTACCAGAGCGAGTCCGAGAGCCCGTAGATGAACCCGCCGCCGAACGTGCTCGCTGGGAGCGGCCAGTTCATGGTGTGGAGCACGCGACCTTTCTGTGCCTTCCCGGCCGGCACCTCCCAGAGCTCCTTGACGCCCGTGGCGTACACCTGTGGCTCGCGGTCGCGCGTCAACCCCAAGCGCTCCTCGAGCTGCTTGCCCAGCGTGCCGCGCGGGCCCTCGCACAGCACTGTGACCTTGGCGAGGCAGTCCGCGCCGGGCTGGAACGCGGGTTTTCGCTGGCCGTGCTTGTCCACGCCCTTGTCGCCCGAGCGCACGCCGAGCACGCGTTCGCCGTCGAGCAGGGGCGTCTGCGCCGGCGTCTCGGTGGCGATGAGCACCCCGCGATCTTCGGCCTGCTTCGCGAGCCAGCGGGTGAGGTCGCCCAGACTCACGACGGCGTTGCCGTGGTTCTGTAGCGCGGGCGGCACGAGCGGCAGGCGGAAGGCGGAGCGCTCGAACAGGATATAGACGTCGTCGCCCGTGACCTCGGACTCGATGGGGCAGCCCTGGCTCGCGTAGTCGGGGAGGAGTTCGCGCAGTGCGCGCGGGTCCATGACCGCGCCCGAGATGCCGTGAGCACCCACCTCGGCAGACTTCTCGAGCACCGCGATGTTCAGCTCGGGCAGCGGCGTCGCACCCGCGGCGGCGGCAGTCTCGCGCTGCTTCGCCGCCAGGTTCGCCAGATGGATCGCGCCCGCCAGCCCCGCCGGCCCGGCGCCCACGAACTGCACGTCGAACTCGAGGACTTCGCGTTCCACGGGATCCTCCGCGTCAGTGCTTCCCGGCGGCCGGGGCAGCCTTGCCGAGTGGCTCCGCCGAGGGCTGCTCCGTGTTCGCGTGCGCCTGCGCTTCGAGCCAGCGCTCCGCGTCCATCGCGGCCATGCAGCCGCTGCCCGCCGCGGTGACGGCCTGGCGATACACCGAGTCGTGCACGTCGCCGGCCGCGAACACGCCTTCGACACTCGTGTACGACGACCCTGGTTTCACACGCACGTAGCCCTTGGAGTCCAATGCCAGCTGGCTGGCGAGGAAGTCGGTGTTCGGTTTGTGGCCGATCGCCACGAACACGCCGTCAATGGGCATCTCGGTCACGGCGCCGGTCAGGGTGTCACGCAGCGTCACGCCGGTGACCTTGCGATTGGTTTCGCCGTGCACTTCCGCGATCTCGGTGTTCCAGCGGAAGCGGATGGCGGGATTCGCGAGGGCTCGCTCCTGCATGATCTTGCTCGCGCGCAGCGTGTCGCGACGGTGGACGACGATCACCTCGGGGCAGAAGCGGGTGAGATAGGTCGCTTCCTCCATCGCAGTGTCACCGCCGCCCACGACGATGACGCGCTTACCTTTGTAGAAGAAACCGTCGCACGTGGCACAGGCCGACACGCCGAAGCCCATGAACTTCTGCTCGCTCGGCAGTCCGAGCAGGAGCGCCGACGCGCCCGTGGCCACGATGATGCTCTTCGACGTGTACGCTTGGCCCTCGGCCCACACCGTGAACGGACGCCGGGAGAAGTCCACGACGTCCACCAACGTGTCATGGATCTCGGTGCCGAAGCGCGCCACCTGTTCGCGCATGAGCTCCATGAGCTCGGGCCCCTGGATGCCCTTCGGGAAGCCGGGGTAGTTCTCGACGTCGGTGGTGATGGTGAGCTGCCCGCCGGGCTGGAGCCCGGTGAACATCAGCGGCTTGAGGTTCGCGCGCGCCGTGTACAGCGCGGCGGTGTATCCCGCGGGGCCGGAGCCCAGGATGATGACGTCACGAATACCGGACAAAGCTGCCTCCAAGTGAGCGAGTCAGGTGAGGCCAGAGGAGGCACTTTAGATGACTTCGGGGCGTTCCGGAATCCGACCGGAACGCCCCGGACCGGCTCGCGCTCAAGCCCGGAGCGACCTCGACAGTGACTGCCGGGAGGCCTTGAGCGCGGGGAAGAAGCCCCCGATCAGCCCCAGCAGCGCCGAGAACAGCACGCCCTGCGCCAGGATCATTGGCGTGACCCGGAACTGGAACGCCATCTCCGAGAACGATTGGAAGTTCGTGGTGCTCGAGGTCATGCCGTTCATAGGAAGCGCCAGCACGCAGCCCACCAGGCCGCCGATCACCGAGATGATGACGGACTCCGCCACGAACGAGGTCATCACGCCCATCGGCCGGAAGCCCAGGACGAGCAGCATGGCGATCTCGCGCGTGCGCGCGCCAATGGCGGCGTACATCGTGTTCGCCGCGCCGAACACAGCGCCGATCGCCATGATCACCGTGATGAACAGGCCGACGCCAGTGATGAGTGACGTGAACATCTGACTCTGCTCGGCATAGAACGCGCGCTCGCGCAGAACCCGGACCTGGAGCCGTGGATCGGACTCCAGCTCCTTCTTCACCTGGTCGAACCGTGATGGATCCTTCATTCGGAACACGAGCGTCTGGTAGTAGCCCTGTCGGTGCAGCGCAGGCATGAGCACGTTCGCGTCGCCCCAGATCTCGGACTCGAACGCCGACCCCTTGGCGGTGAACTGCCCGACCACGGTGAACTCGCGCTGCTCGAACTTTAGCCGGTCGCCCACGTTGCAGTTGGCGAACCGTCCGGCGATGCGATTGGCGACGATGATCTCGTCCGTGCCGGGAGTGAACATACGGCCCGCCACCAACGTGACGCCTCCGCGCAGGTCGGGTGCCGCCGGGTCCACGCCGCGCAGCATGACGTTCGACGAGCCCCTCTGGCCGAGACGGTCCTTGTTCACGACGATGACCATCTCGGCGCTGGCGCGAGGACGGCCGTCGGGTCCCACCGCCACGGCGGGCAGGGCCTTGATGATGTTCGAATGGTCGAGCGAGATGCCGCTCGAGATCTCGCTGTCGGCGCCCTTTCGGAGGACGAGCGCATTGTCCGGGGACCCGGTGGTGACGAGTGACGCGCGGAAGCCGGCGGCGAGCGCCAGCGCCCCGATGTAGATGGCCACGGTGAGGCCGATGCCGAGCGCCGTGGTGCCCGTGGAAATGGGCCGGTTCAGTACGCTGCGCAGGTTGTACGCGAACGGGATGGCCACGGGGTCTCCTACTCGACGCGACGCAGCGCGTCGACGATACGCAGACGCGAGGCCTGCATGGCGGGGATCAGGCCGCTCACCGCGCCGATGACGAGCGCGATGCCGACGCCGGTGAGCACCGTGCTCCAGTACACCGACATGGGCGGCAGGAACGTTCCGAAGATGGCCTGGCCGTTCACCAGGGCGCGAGCCCCGAACGCGCCGAGCAGTCCGCCGCCGAGCGTGATGATGGCGGCCTCGCTGACGACGAGCGCGAACACGGCGCCGTCCGAGAAGCCCAACGTCTTCAAGACGCCGAACTCGCTCGTGCGCTCGCGAATCGAGGTCATCATCGTGTTCGCGGCGATGAGGAGGATGCTGAACACGATCGCCAGCCCGATGACGCGCAGCACGAACGGGATGTTGCCGTACATGCTCACGAACCCGGCCTGGAACGCCTGCTCGGTCTCGGTGAGCGTCGCGGGCGCGGAGTTCTCGAACTGCGAATCCACCGCCCGGGTGATGGCGCTGGCCTGTGACGGGTCGGACAGTTCGAGGATGAACGTGCCTGCGGGGCTCGTGCCACCCATGCCCTTCTCGTTCAGGTACTTGTAGTGGAAGAACATGGCCTCTTCACCGAACGACTTGTTCCTCGCGTGGTACACGGCCCGGATCGTGTACGGCCATGGACCCGGAAAGATCGTGCCCGAGAGCGTGATGTTCTGCCCCAGCTTCCAGCCCTTCTTCTTCATGAGCGCCTCGCCCACGACGCACGCAGTCTGTTCCACGAGATATGCCGCGAGCTTGGGGTCGGCACCCTCCGGCACGGCGACGGCGGCCTGCGCCGGCGAGGCTTCGATGATGTCCATGTCCTTGGCGTAGATGGCCCAGAATGGGTCGTCCACGCCGAACTGCGCGAAGAACCCCCGCGTGTCGGCGGGGTCCTGACCACCGAACCAGTTCTGCACCGCCACGCGCTTCACGCCCGGGACCGCCTCGATGCGGGGGCGATAGGCCATCGGCATCCACTGCACGAGTGAGATCTTGTTGCGGGTGACGAGCCGCGACTCGCTGCCCACCTTGATGGCCTCCTGCAGCGTGTCGAGCACGCCGAACAGCGTGCAAAACAGGAACAGCGCCACCGTCACGCTCGCGAGCGTCAAGAACGTGCGCAGGCGGTTGCGAAACAGGTTCACGAGCACCAACTTGAACATCTGCGCCTCCGGAGGCCTGCTCAGTTGGACAGCACGCCCTTGTCGAGGTGGTAGCGGCTCGACGCGCGCTCGGCGGCGTGCGGATCGTGCGTCACCATCACGATGGTCTTCTTGAACTCGCGATTGAGCCGTTCGAGCAGCTGCAGCACCTCCTCGGCGGACTTGCGGTCGAGATCTCCGGTGGGCTCGTCGGCGAGCAGCACCTTGGGATCCGACACGAACGCGCGTGCGATCGCCACGCGCTGCTCCTGACCGCCGGAGAGCTGGCGCGGGTAGTGCTTGAGCCGGTCACCGAGGCCCACCAGCTTCAACGCCGTCTCGGCCCGCTTGCGGCGCTCCGCGGCGCTCATCTTCACCAGCAGCAGCGGCAGCTCGACGTTCTCGAGCGCGGTGAGCACCGGGATCAGGTTGTAGAGCTGGAAGATGTAGCCGATCGATGCCGACCTCCAGCGCGCGAGGTCCGCGCCCTTCATGCGCGCGATGTTCGTTCCCGCCACATCGAGATCACCCGACGTGGGTTGGTCCACACCGCCGATCAGGTTCAGGAGCGTGGTCTTGCCCGAACCCGACGGGCCCATGAGCGCAACAAACGATCCGTCCGGGATCGAGAGCGACAGCCCGTCCAGCACCCGCACTTCTTCCGCGTCACGGCGATACACCTTCACCACATTGCGAACTTCCACCGATGCCATGGCTATCCTCCGAGTCGGGCGGTCATCGCCCGGCGGGTCTCACTTTGATGCCGTTCTTCAACCCCGCCGGCGGTGAGAGCACCAGGCTCTCCCCTCCGGCCAAGCCCTGGCGCACCTCGATGCGGTCGCCGCGAGTGGGGCCAACGTCCACGCCCTGCCGGCGCGCCACACCGCTCTCCACGACCCAGACGACGCTCCGGCCCTCGACCTGAGTGATCGCCGCCTGCGGCACGAACACGCGTCGCGGCGCCGTGTGCGACTGCGCGCCCTGGGTGTCGAACACAACCTTGGCGCCCATCTCGGGCAGGATGCGTGGGTCGCGGTCCAGGATGGAGACCTTCACGAGCACGGTGGCCTTCTGCCGGTCGGCGGTGGGGACGACTTGGCGGACACGGCCCGAGAACGACGTGTCCGGATAGGCATCCAGCGTGATGCGCGCGGGCTGCACGCTCCCGATCTGCGCGATGTACGCTTCGTTCACGTCCACCTCGACCTCGAGCGTGGTGAGGTCCGCCATGGTCACGATGGCCGTGCGCGTGAGGCCGCCGCCCGCGGACGACGGCGCCACGATCTCACCCACCTCGGCGTCCTTCCGCAGCACCGTGCCGGTGAACGGCGCGCGCACGCGCGTGTTCTCAAGGTTGGCCTCGGCCACCTTCGCCTGCGCACGCGCGGCGTTGATCTGCGCCGAGAGCACGTCGAGCCGGGTCTGGAGGCCCTCCAGCTCGGACTCGGCGAGCAGCTGCTGGTCACGCAGCGACTGGCCCCGCTTCAAGTCCCGCTGCGCCTGCACCCCCTGCGCTTCGAGCTGCGCCACGTTGGCCCGGGCCGCGAGCAGGGCGGCCTCGTAGTCGGCGCTCTCGAGCCGTGCGATCGCATCACCGAAACGGACTCGCGAGCCCTCGGTGACCCCGACCCAGGCCAGGCGCCCCAGGATCTTGCTCGACACGCTGGCCTTGGTGCGGGCGACGACGTAACCGTTGGCGCTGATGCCGGCGCCTGTGACGTTGCCGCCACCGGTGGCCTCGGCCGTGCCCAACGTGACGGCGAGCGCACGGCCACCGCTGGCCAGGCGCATGCCGGACACCACCGCGACGGCCAGCACGGCGATCGCGATCCCGGCGACGACCAGGCGTGGTGGACCGGTGCGGGCCGGGCCGGGAGTGCGGTCGATGCGAAGTGATGCGAGGTCGGGTCGGCTATCGTCCATGGAGGCGGGATCCCAGGGTGCGAGTCGGCGGAGTGGGTCGGAAGCCCGCGAGTCTGGGTCAGTGTCGGCGAGCGGGTCAAGGACCGCGTGCATGCGTCCGGCGCGGTCACACCACGCCTCGCGCGACCATCGGAGCACACCATGCCCGAGGCCGGGCCATCGCGCACAGGCATGCGAGGTGAGTGGTGCGCACTCTCCGATGGACTGTCGCACGACGCCGATGAACGGTCGACGTGGTCTTGCCAGCCCCGGCGACCGCCTCTAGACTCGCTCGCAATCCACTTGCGCTTGATCCCGGGCGCTTCACAGGCTCCCGTGTCCGTTCGGAGGACCCGTCATGCCGTTCATCATCGCCGAGCCCTGTATCGGGGTGAAGGATAAGTCCTGTGTCGAAGTCTGCCCCGTCAACTGCATCTACGAGGGCGACGACCAGTTCTACATCCATCCGGACGAGTGCATCGACTGCCAGGCCTGTGAAGCGGCCTGCCCGGTGCAGGCGATCTTCCCGGACAACGGCGTGCCCGAGAAGTGGCAGCCGTTCATCGACAAGAACCGGACGCACTTCGAGAACAAGTGATCGGTTCGGATCGCCGGTGCCACGGAGGCGGCGAACCCCGCCGTCCGTCAGGTGCCTCGCGCCGCCTTCCGGCTTTGGTGACGCGTCCAGAGGGGCTGCGATGACGCTGGGTGTGCTCCCGACGCGCGAGCAGGCGGCGACGCTCCTGCACGAGTGGGTGCAGAACGCGAACCTGCGCAAACATTGCTACGCCGTGGAAGCCGCCATGCGCGCCTACGCGGCGAAGTACGGCGAGGACGCCGAGCGTTGGGGCCTCACCGGACTGATCCACGACTTCGACTGGGAGCGGCACCCGACCCCCCAGCTTCACCCCATGGCAGGGGTCGAGGTGCTGCGCGCCGCTGGCTGGCCCGACGACGTCCGCCGGGCCGTGCTGGGCCACGCCACCTACTCGGGCGTACCGCGCGACACGCTCATGGCGCGGGCGCTGTTCGCGTGCGACGAGCTGTCAGGCTTCCTGGTGGCGTGCGCGCTGGTGACACCGGAGAAGAAGCTGGCGCTCGTGGCGGTGGAGTCCGTGCGCAAGAAGATGAAGAGCGCCGGTTTCGCACGGAACGTGAATCGCGACGACATCGTGAACGGCGCCGCCGAGCTGGGCGTGGACCTGGACGAGCACATCGCGTTCGTGCGTGACGCCATGCTCGGGATCGCCGGCGAGCTGGGCCTGTGAGCCTGTCGCTCCTGCTGCTCGACGAAGCCGTCTCGGGAGCGCTGCCGCGCGTGTTGACGACTCGCGAGTGGATCGAGCGCTGGCACGACTTCTACCTTCTCGCGGGCACGGCAGCCGTGACGTTGGCGGGCTTGCTGTTCGTGGCCCTGTCGCTCCACCTCGACCGCTTCGTGGAGCGGAGTCACGAGCACCTGCTCGCGCTCTCGCGCGTGACCCTGCTGTCGTTCACGTTCGTGCTGTTCGCGTCGCTGTTCATGCTGGTGCCGCCGCAGGGTGCTCGCCAGACCGCGATCATGCTGGCAGCCGCGGGCGTGGCGGGCCTGTGGTTCACCGTCACGCTCCCGCGCGCCGCGCAGCATCACGACGAGGCGGGTTTCACGCGTGCGCAGATGCGGCGGCGCATCGTGCCCCCCTGGTGGGCTACGTGATGATGCTGCTCTCCGCCGCAGGACTGTGGTTCGGGATCGGCGAGGCGCTCTACATGATCATCGGCGCCGTCTGCATGATCCTGGGGAACGCGGCCGGCACGTCGTGGGAATTGCTCGTTCAGATCGCCAAGCACAAGCGCTCGGATCTGGTGAGGTGAGGAGCCGATGAGCGTTGCGCCGGGGACTCCGCGAACGCCCGGCTCGCGGCTGATGGCGTGGTGGGGCCGGTGCGAGCGCCTGCCGTTCGGCCGCGCGCTATTCACACTCGTGATCCGGTTCACCGTGCCGTACAGCGGGAGCATCGGCGCCACCGTGCTCGCGCTCTCGCCAGGGCACGCGAAGGTGGCGCTCCGCGATCGCCAGGCGGTGCGAAACCACCTGGGTTCGATCCACGCGGTGGCGCTCACGAACCTCGGGGAACTCACGAGCGGCCTGGCGATGACAGCGGCGCTCCCGGCGGGCGTGCGCGGCATCGTGCGCTCGATCTTGACCGAGTTCACGAAGAAAGCGCGCGGGACACTGGTGGCCGAGAGTCGCGTCGTGCTGCCCCGCGTGACCGGCGACACCGATTTCGAGGTGCGCGCGGAGATCTGCGACGAGGGCGGGGACGTGGTGGCGACGGTGCGCGTGCAGTGGCGTCTCGGGCTCGCACCGGGCGCGCACGCGTCGTGACGCTCGAGA
>JAHFBW010000318.1 GCA_023249845.1 Candidatus Eiseniibacteriota bacterium | reverse complement strand
TGACCGCCAAGGGCGAGATCAGCGACAAGCTCCTGGCGCTCGACACTGGCGCCGACGACTACCTCGTCAAACCCTGCGACCAGGGTGAGCTGATGGCCCGCATCCGCGCCGGATTGCGGATCATCCTGCTCACGCAGCACATGCGACAAGCCTCGGTGGAGCTGTCCGCGCTACGCGCTGAGGTCGAACGGGTTCGCCTCGCACTCGCGGACCAAGGCGTCACGTGGCCTGAGGTCGAGAGGTCTTCCAGGCCCAGACGGGCCGCCTGACCGGGACGCGCATTGCGCATCCTCTTGCTCGGGGGCTCCGGCCTGTTGAGTGCGGCCGCCGCGGAAGCGTTCCTTGCCGCCGGCCATGACGTGTCCGCGGTGTCGCGCGGCGGGAAGACGCGCGTGTCGCACGCCAGGCTCTCGCATCTCACGGCGGACCGCACGGACGCCTCGTCGCTCGCCCGGGTGCTCTCCGGCCAGCGTTTCGACTTCACCGTGGACTTCCTCGCGTTCGACGCTCCCGACGTGCGACGACTGCTGGAGGTGCCCGGATTCGACCCCGGCCGCTTTGCGATGATCTCGTCGGGGCAGGTGTACCTCGTCACCGCCTCGCAACGCCCACCGTTCCGGGAGCAGGACGCCGACCAAGCGCTGATGTCCGAACCCGCGGAGGGCACGCGTGATCACGCCGAGTGGGCCTATGGAATGGGCAAGCGCGCCGCCGAGGCCGAGCTCCGCTCACTCGCCTCGCGCCGCGGCCTGCTGGCGATAGCGCTGCGGCTGCCGGTCATCCAGGGCGAGCGAGATGGCGCCAACTCGCTGCGGCTGTGGGCCTGGCTTGAACGCATGCGTGACGGTGGCCCCGTCCTGCTCCCCGAGGGCGGCGTGCAGCGAGTCCGATTCCTCTACGCGGCAGACGCTGCCGCGGCGCTGCTGGCGCTGGCCACGACTTCGGCCTGGCCCGTCCAGCCCGCGCTCAACCTGGCCCAGCCGGACGAGCCGACGCTTCGCGAGTTCCTCGGGAAGGTGGCGAGGCTCGCGGGTGTCTCGCCTCGCTTCGTCAGCGTGCACGCGAGAACGCTCGTGGACGCGGGACTGGCCGAGAGCTGTGCGCCCTATTGGGGCCGCTGGTGCTCGCGGCCCGACCCGGCGCGCGCCGTCGCACTCCTCGGCCTCGAGCCGCGGTGCGTTGACGAGTACCTGCCGAGTGTCGTGCGCGCGCACCTCGAGCATCCGTCGGCGGGATCACATCCCGGATACGCTCGGCGTTCGGAGGAATTGGCGCTGGCCGCGCGGCTTCCTTGACCCGCATGGCGGGCGACGACTAATCTTTTCGGCCGCTGCTTGCTTGGCCCGCTAGGTCGAGCCCCGATTTTCGTTCCTCGGTAGCTCAATGGTAGAGCATTCGGCTGTTAACCGAAGGGTTGTAGGTTCGAATCCTACCCGAGGAGCCACGTCCGAGAGCCCTCGCAACTCGATGAGTTGTGGGGGTTTCTCGTTTGCGGCCTGGAGACCCGGATCGGATGATCGAATCAAGACCTCTCTGAGGACCACATTCGATGGCTGATGTGCTTGGCGTACGGCCGGAAGGACCGGAGACAGCTCCCATCGCCTGTTTCGAGTCAGGCTGATCTCCACAGCCGCGACTCGCGAAAGTGCGCTGCCCGCACCGTGGAATCCGCAGGCTGCGCCTGTCTTCGCCTGGATCGGGCGATCGGTAGGGCCGGCCGCGCGCGTGGTGCACGTCGAGGCGCTATCGGTGTCCACGACGGCGAAACACCTCGTCGTGGTGGTGCTCGGGGATGGGTCTGCGCGGCGGCTCATGCTGCGGCGCTGCCACGACCAGGAGCGTTTGGCGCACGACCCCTGGTACGTCCCGGCACAAGAAGCCCTGGCGCTCAGGCTATTGAGCGACGCGGCGGTACCTGCCCCGCGCCTCAACGCCGCCGACCTGGAAGCAGCCGTTCGTGACGTGCCGGCGCTCCTGGGATCCTGGGTTCCAGGCAGCCAGGCATGGCAACCTGACGACCTCGATGGATACCTTGCCCGGGCGGCCGAAGTCCTCGTGAAGATGCTCGCCGTCGGTGTGCCGTCGGATGCAGGGCTTCCCCGATACGCCCCCCGCTATGGACGGGAACGCGTGTCACCGCGGTTCTCGACCCGCCCCGGCCTGCGGGAGCGAGTCGGCGACGGGCAGCAGGAGCTGGGGCTGCCTCAACCAGTAGCTGGTACGGAACGTCTGCTCGGAGAAGTGTCGCCGGCAGTGACGGCACTGGAAGCGTTGGACCCGGTGCGGGGCGGCGTCGCGGCGGAAGAAGCCGGCCCGCACCCAGCGCCATGAAGCCGTTGCGCCGGTGTGGAATGCGCAGCCTGGGTTGGGGCAGAACGGCGGTGACGTGCTCGACATGCCCGCGGGGCACTGCAAGCCGCGGGCGCTCCGCAATCTCCCGAGCACAACTCATGGTGCGCGCGGGCCCTGCGGGCGTTAGGTTTGCACCATGAACGTGGGCTTGGCGTCCGCGATGCTGGGAGCGCTCGCGGTCGTCGTGGGCGCATTCGGCACACACGCGCTTCGCAGCCAGCTGGAACCCGCCAAGATGGAGCTGTTCGAGACCGCGGCGCGTTACCAGCTGGTGCACGCCTTGGCCGCGGCCTTCGCCGCCGACAGGGCCCAGCGCGTGCGGGCCACGCCGGCGGCGGGATGGTTCCTCGCCGGGATCGTGCTGTTCTCGGGTAGCCTGTACGGGCTGGCATTGGGGGCGCCCCGCGTGCTCGGTGCCGTGACGCCATTCGGGGGCACCGCATTCATCGCTGGCTGGGTCCTGTTGGCCTTGAGCTTCAGGCGCCGGCCGCAGGCCTGAGCGAGGCCATTGGCGCGGCTGGCAGGAGGGTGAGCGGCCTGCCGAGCGCGGGTTAGCGCCTGCCCGAACCAACCCACTCCAAAATGTCCTTGATTTGCAAAACCATTGCAGCGATGCTCCCCGACCAGAGTCCACAGCGCTGGGCGTCATCCGGCGCGTGGCGAGCGATTCGCGCGGGCCGCGTGCGAAGTGGGGCTGGTCGCCTTGCGACCGGCCCCTCGCGTTTGCGGTGTGCGCGTTTCCCCTGAGCCCGGGCGGCGACCCTGCCGAAGCTGTGGGATGGTGCGCCCCATGCCCGAACCAGCCGGTGATGAAGCCGTCCTGACGCTCGCTGACCGCGCGCTGTCGCGCGCCCGCTCACCCGTGCGCGAGCTGCCCGACCGGCTGGTGCTCGTGGACGTGGCGAGTCAGCGCGCCCACCTGATCGAGCGGGGCGAGGTCACGTTCTCCGCACGCGTCTCCACGTCGCGCTTCGGCGCAGGCGGGGACGAGGGCTCGAACCGCACCCCACTCGGCTGGCACCGCATCCACGCGCGCATCGGAACGGGCGCGGAATCCGGCGCCGTGTTCAAGAGCCGGGAGCTGACCGGCGACGTGTGGCGCGGCGAGCGTCGTACCGAGGACTTGATCACCACGCGCATCCTCTGGCTCGAAGGCCTCGAGCCCGGCGTGAACCAGGGCCCCGGCTCCGATTCGCGCGAGCGCTACATCTACTTTCACGGCACGAATCACGAGGCGCGCCTCGGCACGCCGGATTCCTCGGGCTGCGTGCGCATGGCGAACGCCGACATCGTGCAGCTCTTCGATCGCACGCGCGAGGGCGACCTGGTCGTGATCCCTTCGCCCGACGGCAATGGCCTGCCGGACCCGCTCGGCGCCGCGCGCTTTCACTACGCCGGCGTGGGTGGGAGCGGCATGAGCGCGCTGGCCCAGTTTCAAGCCATGCTCGGCGGACACGCGAGTGGCAGCGACCGTGGCTTCGACCGCGCCGAGCGGCCGGAGGCGCGGGCACAACTCGAACGGCTGGGCGTGCGCGTGATGCCGCAGGACGGCAGCGGCGTGGGCGGCGATTGCGGCGCCCTCGTCCTCTCCACCGCGGTCGAGGACACCGTG
>JAHFBW010000317.1 GCA_023249845.1 Candidatus Eiseniibacteriota bacterium | reverse complement strand
CCCCATGGCCCAGAAGCCGACGAGCGACAGCACCGTGAACGCGGGGGCGACGCGCGCCCACGCCGCCAGCGCCGCGTGCGGCACGCGGCCGTCGTAGCGCAGGAGCAGCGACAGGCCCGCCGCGACGTGGATCAGACCGACGTAACCCGCGGTCAACACCAGCGTGCGCGGGGCCTTGCGGAGGTTCATGGGGCCTCCGCGGTGGCGACCGTGGGTCCCGGCGGCCTGGAAGATGGTGGCGCTACGGGGATTCGAACCCCGGTTAGATGGCTGAGAACCATCCGTCCTAGACCCCTAGACGATAGCGCCACAGCGAGAAGACTGGCTGCCCGGCAAGGATTCGAACCTCGACTAACAGGGCCAGAACCTGTCGTGCTGCCGTTACACTACCGGGCAGTCGAGGCCGGGCAATCTAGACGCTCGCAGAGCGTTCCGCAAGTTCCACCGGGGCATCGCTGCGGCGCGGAAAAGTGCCTCAGGCCCCCGCCGCCAGCGGCGATTCCGCACGCCAGCGCTCGGCGGCCGCGGCGAGCCGCGCCTGCACCCGCTCGCGGCCGAGCAGCCACATGACCTCGAAGATCCCGGGCGCGGCCTTCCGCCCGGTGAGCGCGACGCGCGCCGGCGCGATGATCTCCCCCGGCTTGAGCCCCAGCTCCGCGGCCAGCGAGCGCGTGGCCGCCTCGAGCGATGCGAGCGACCACTGCGGATCACCCGCCACGCGTTCTGCGAGCGCGACGAGCCGCGCGTCCGCGGCGGGCTTCGCCAGCAGTTCGAGCCACGCCTCGCTCTCCATCGCCGGCGATTCCACGAGCACGAACGCGCCCACGTCGGCGGCGTCCGCGAGCGTGCGCACGCGATCGCCCAGCGTGCGCACGAACATGGTGCGCCAGTCCTCGCCTCGCCCCGAGAGGTCGTGCCCGTGCGCGGCGAGATAGCCGATGACGCGCTGCACGCGGTCGGGCTCGGCGAGACGCTTCAGGTGCTGCGCGTTCACCCACTCGAGTTTCTGCGTATCGAACACGGCCGGGTTCGGGTTCACGCGTTCAAGCTGGAACACGCGTTCCAGTTCGGCAAGCGTGAACAGCTCGGTCTTCCCATCCAGCGCCCAGCCCAGCAGCGCGAGGAAGTTGACCATGCCCTCGGGCAGGATGCCCAGCTCCCCGAACGCCTCAACGCTGGTGGCACCGTGCCGCTTGGACAGCCGCTTGCCGTCGGGCCCGAGGATCATGCTGGCGTGCGCGAACACCGGCGGCTCGGCCCCGAGGGCGCGGTAGAGCAACAGCTGGCGCGGTGTGTTGGAGATGTGGTCGTCGCCGCGGATCACGTGCGTGATGCGCATCTCGATGTCGTCCACCACGCACGCGAAGTTGTAGGTGGGCAGGCCATCGGAGCGCACCAGCACGAAGTCGTCGAGCACCTCGCTCTGGAATGCGATGCGCTCGCGCACGACGTCGTCCCATGCCACCTCCTGCGCGCTCGGCAGCGCGAAGCGCAGCGCCGGTCGCCCGCCGGCGCTGACGCGCGCGGCACGCTCCGCTGCCGAGAGCGCGCGGCAGCGTCCGTCGTAGCGCGGGTCCTCGCCACGCGCGAGTTGCTCGCTGCGGCGCTGCTCGAGTTCTGTGGAGGAGCAGAAGCACGGGTAGGCATGCCCGACGGATTCGAGCCGGCGCGCGTACGCGTCGTAGAACGCGCGGCGCTGGCTCTGGAAGTACGGCCCGTGATCGCCGCCCACGCCAGGTCCCTCGTCCCAGGTGAGTCCCAGCCAGCGCAGGCCGGCGAGGATGGCCTGCATCGAGTCCTCCGTGGAGCGCTCGGCATCGGTGTCCTCGATCCGCAGCACGAACGTGCCGCCGGTGACGCGCGCGTGGAGGTAATTGTAGAGCGCCGTGCGGGCGCCCCCCACGTGCAGGAAGCCGGTCGGGCTCGGGGCGAATCGGACGCGAGTCGTCATGGTTCGTTCGTGGGCTGTTCCGGGGTGGGCGTGCAAGGCTGGCGCGCGAGCCATACACGGCGCGGCGGTGGAGGGTCAAGCACGAGCCTGCGTCACGGTGCCGCGCCGGATAAGTCGACGGGCGGGCCCCGTTCGGGAGCCCGCCCGCGAAGTGCCGATTCGGGGTGCGACTACTGCAGCACGACCATCTTCCGCGTCAGGCTCTTGCCGCCGATCGTGAAGCGTGCGAAGTACACGCCGCCATCCACCGGCCGGCCGTGGGCGTCACGCAGGTCCCACTGCAGCGAGAAGCGACCGGCTGGCGCGAGGCCCGAATCCACTTTCTGCACTCGGCGGCCGGACAGATCGTAGATGGACAGGTCGTACTCGCCGCCCGCCATCGCGGAGGGCACGCCGAACCACAGCCGCGTCCCGTTGCGGCCGGCGTGCAGCGGGTTCGGCGACGGCGGCGCGAACTCGAGCACCGCGACCGGATTGTGGTCGCTGCCCGGTCCCCCGTCGTCTACCCCCACGAACAGCGGCGAGCTGGCGAAGGCGGTGCGGCGCGCGTCGTGGTTGAACTGCGGCCACGGCGCGGTACGCCCGGGCGAGAACGTGAAGTCGTAATCCCACACATAGATGTTCTTGTCCCAGCCCGCCAGCACGATCTCCGTCTTGCCGTCGTGGTCGATGTCGCCCACGGCCGGCGTGCCCCGGATCTCGCCTGCGAGCTGGATCGGGAAGCCGGGCAGCACGGAGCCGTCGGCGCCGGACAGCGCGTAGAGCAGGCCCTCCTCGCCGCCGATCACGACGTCGTTGAAGCCGTCGCCGTTGATGTCCGCCACCACCGGGCTCGACTCCGACGCGCTCACCGTGAGCGAGCTGTAGCGGACGTTGTTCCAAGGCGCCAGCAGCGTGCCGTTGCGATTGAATGCATACACGCCACCATTCGTGCTCGCGAACACGACGTCCAGGAAGCCGTCGTTGTTCATGTCGGCGAGTGCCGGCGACGGCGTCTTGCTGTTGCCGCCGGACTTGATGGACACCGGCCAGCCCGGCCGGCGCTTGCCATCCGGCTCGAGCACGTAGAGCGAATCCGAGACCGTCGCGAACACGATCTCCGGCGTCACGTCACCCGGACCGTCCATGTAGCCGATCGCAGGCGACGATAGGATCGGGCCGTTGGCCAAGAACGGGAAACCGGGGACATTCGAGCCATCGGACTTCCACACGTAGAGCTTGGAATCGAAGCTGCCGTAGACGATGTCCGGGAACCCGTCGCCGTTGATATCCGCGGCGCCGGGCGAACCGAAGTTGATCGGCTGGCCGAGGACCTTGAACACGCCCTTGGTGGCCGGGTTCGCGTCGCCGTCCATCCACTCCTGGCCGTTCTCGCGCATGACGTAGAAGCGGTTGCCATTGGAGCCGAACGCCATCTCCATGTGGCCGTCCTTGTCGAGATCGACGATCGTCGCAGAGGACCACAGCGGATCCTGCGTCTGCAGCGGGAACCCGGGGCGCATCTGCCCGTTCTTGTCGAACACGTAGAGACCCAGCGAATCCCAGCATGGCGCGATGAACGACATGCCCTCGCCCGGGGCCAGCACCGACATCGACGGGCCGGCGGCGAAGTACGCGCCGCGCACCGAGTAGTCGCCGAGCGTCGCGCCCTGGCCGTCCGCGTCCACCGGGGTCGAGCCGTCGGCATTGATCACGTACAGCACGTCCGAGCCCGCCGCGATGGTGCCCATGGTGGAGGAATACGGGAACTCGAGCGCCACCGACGACGGAGTGGTGCCGCCCGTGGGCACGGGGAAGATGGCGTGCGTGGGCGGGTTGGTGCTCGCGCTGACGGTGCTGTTGCTCGGCACCGCCGACTCGTTGCCGGACGAATCCACGTTGGTGACGCGGTAATAGAATCGGGTCAGCGCCGGCAGCGCCTCGTCGTGGAAGTAGGAGATGAGGTCGGTCGGCACGACGTTCACCTTCGTGAAAGGCCCGGCCGGGGCGGTGGCGCGGTAGATGTTGTAGCCGGCGAGATCGCGGGCCTGGAT
>JAHFBW010000316.1 GCA_023249845.1 Candidatus Eiseniibacteriota bacterium | reverse complement strand
CCGGGCGGGGACGCCGTAGGCCACCACGCCATCGGGCACGTCACGGAGCACCATGGCGCCCGCGCCGATCACCACACGCTTGCCGACCTTCACCCGGTCGCGAACGGTCGCGCCGATGCCGATCTAGGCGCCCTCGCCGACCTCCACCCAGCCGCCCAAGTGAGCGCCGGGGCAGACGTGCGAGCCGTCGCCGAGGGTGGAGTCGTGATCCACGCCCGCGAGCGTATTGACGATCACGTTCTCGCCGAGCGTGGAGCCGGGGCCCACCACGGCGCCGGCGGCGACCACCGAGCCCGCGCCCACGGCCGCGTCGGCCGCCACCACCGAGCGCGGATGGACCGCGGTCGCCAGCGTGAAGCCCAGCTCGCGCAAGAGTGGCGCCAGCCGAAGTCGCGCGGCGCCGTCGCCGAACCCAAAGATCGCGTGCGTCACGCCCCGCTCGCGAAGCCGCCCAAGTTGGTCCTGTCCGCCAAGCACACTGGCGCCGAAGAACGGCTGGCCGGCGGCGATGGGGTCCAGATCGTCCAGGAACCCCACGAGCTCGAGCTCGCCCCGCAAGCGAACGATGTCGGCGACCACCTTCGCGTGCCCGGAGGCGCCCCAGATGACCAGCCGAGGCTTCGCGCTCACGTCACGCCGCGCAAGGTGTCGAACAGTGCTCGCCAGCCGGCGACCGCGTTCGCCTCCGAGAGGTGCTCGCGCACCCGCTCGGAGTTCCGCCACCCGCTCTCGGTGCTGAACTCGGCAATCTCCGCGAGCGACATCTGTGGCACGCGAAGCGTGTCGAAGACGCTGACGTCCAGATCGTTGAAGTAACGGAAGGGTGTCGTATCGCTTCGCACGAAGACCTTCTTGCCCATCAGGAGCAGGGCGATGATGTTCCCCAGCGCCTGCTGATAGCCATGGTTCATGATCGCGACGTCCACGTCTCGGATGAGTCGCGCATACTGCTCCGGCGGGAGAAAGTCCGTCAACGGCGTGAAGCGGTCGCCGAACGACTCGCGACCGAGCCCGATCACCGAGGCCACGTACGCGCGGTCGCCATAGGAGAGCGGCGAGACGACGCGCACGCCCTCGCCACGGAACCGCGACAGCGCGCTGAAGACGCCGGCGTGGTCGTTAGCGGGGTCGCCGGAGTTTCCGACGAGGATCGTGAAGCCCCGGTCCCCGCGGGGTTCGGCTGGGACCACGTCGAGGCTATCGTGGTCCATGGGTATCGGGTAGAACGAGCGGACGTACTTGGCCCGGCTTCCGTAGACGTTGCGCACGACCTCGACGTCGCCCGGGACCATGCTGGAGATCACGGGGACCAAGGGGATCACGGACCGCCGCAGCCGTTCGCGCCAGGCGTGGGCCGACGTGCGGGGACCAGAGCGGTAGTAGTAGACGTCCCCGCCCCAGACCGCCCATGCGCAACGCCGCGCGGCGGCTCGGAAGACGAACAGGTAGAGCAGCAACCGCGGATTGCTGAGCTGGTGGATGACGATGCGGTCGTGCTGGCCGAGCGCCTGGAACGCGCGCAGGAATCCCCAGGCGCCGACGTCGGTCCGTGGGATGCGGCCGCGGTCCTCGACGCGGAAGCCAGAGCCTCTCGCTCCCTCGATCCAGAAGCGATGTTCCTGCGGCGGGAACACGTCGGGGTGGTCCTCGAGCAGCTTCATGAAGCGCGTCGTGTAGGGCGACGATGCGATCAGGTGATGGATCATCGGAACTTCCGCTCGGTGCCCCGAGCGGGCCGAGTGTCATTCGCGGTCCACATCCGCCCGCTCATGTCACACGCGCCTTGGGCTGGCCCGAGATGCGCATCATCCAGCCGATGTAGACGGCGAAGAACACGGCCTGGACGCTGGACAGCGCTCCAAACCCGATCTCCGGTGTCCCGAGCCTGCCGCCGAGCGCGATGCAACCCAGGAACAGCAGGTTCCCGGTCGTGCTCAGCAGGAACGACTGCCACTGCCGGTTCAGCACGAACGGCAGGAACGCGAGCGGCGCGGCGAGGAAGTAGAAGAACATGTAGGGGGAGAGGAGCCTCGCGTACTGGCCCGCGTGCGCCCAGGCCGGCCCGAATGCCGCGGTGAACAGCGCCGGCGCCGCGAGGACCAACGCGAGGGCGCACGGCAAGGCGATCCACACGGAGCGCGCGAGCAGCGACCGAAGCAGCGCCCGCAGGTCTCCGCCCTGGTTGTGGACGTCCGCAGCGCGCTGGTAGAAGACCTGCGAGATCGCGCTCCCGATGAACGTGACTGGCGCCGTGAGCACGCGCATGACCATCGAGTAGTGCCCCACCACGACCGCGTCGAAGTAATGGGCAAGCAGGATGAGCGTGGCCGAAGCGTTCAGGTTGTCGAACAGCGCATGGAGCGCATTGATCCGCGGGAACTCGCGGTAGCGCGCTGCCTCGCGCCGCATGCCCTGCCGGGTCCAGCGCAGACTCGAACCGCGGAGGCCGTGCCACACGGCGAACGCGAGCAGGAGTGTCGCGAGCGCCTGGCCCGCGATCGCGCTCAAGATGAGCCCGCCCGCGCCGAGCCCCGAGCTCGCGAGCACGATTGCGAGGATCGCGGTTGTCAGGGCCTGGAGGATCCGGCTCGCCGCGATGCGACGGTAGGAGCGCCTGCGGTTGAGCCAGTTGCTCGCAGCCTGCGCGAACCCCATCAGCAGGACGCCTAAGGGCAGGAGCCAAGCCCAAGCCGAGAGCGCCGGCGCGTGCAAGGCCGCGAGCAGGCCGGCGTGGAACGCGGCGACCAGGATCGCGACGATCGCGCTCACCGCCCCAGCCAGCGCGAGCGAGAGCCCGAGCAGCTCGAATGCATCCGCGTCATCGGCCGGAAGCACGATCGCCAGCTCGTAGCGTCCCGTCGCGGCGACCGAGAGCAGCGCGACGACACCCGTATAGAGCGCGAACAGTCCGAAGTCGGACGGCGTGTAGAGCCGCGTCAGCACAGGCGAGACGGCCACGGGGATCACGTTCGCGAGCGTGGTGCCCGTCATGAGCGTCAGGACGCTGCGCGTGAACGACCCGGGCGTGGTGAACCACGCGCTCAACAGCCGTCGCGTCCACGGGCCCGCACTTGGCTCGCTCGGGGACGGGTCACACTCCGGTGCCGGCTCCGCGGGAGGACCGCTGACTTCCATGCCGAAGCCCTTCATGTGAACCTGACCGGGGGAACCTCACGCAACCCAGGCACTGCCGTGGGAAGGGCGCCGTCGGCGCCCGGAAGCTGACCAGCAAGGACCGCGAGGCTCAGACGCCCTCCGGTGGAGACGACCGTGACCGCCCACGAACAGCCTATCCCGGTTCGCATGTGCGTGCTAGCGCGTGCCGAGCGCCCACTCGAGGTGAGCTGATGTGCGGTATCGCCGGCTACGTCGGGCGGTTGGGGGACGCTGCTGACGCCGTGCGGAGCTGGGGTGAACAGCTCGCGCACCGCGGGCCGGACGACTTAGGCATCGCCGTGCTCTCGCGCCACGGCCTGAGCGTGGACCGCGACGTGTCGCGCATCACGCCCGACGCGCTCGCCGTGCTGTGGCACCGGCGGCTCTCGATCCTCGATCTCTCGGCAGCGGGCTGGCAGCCCATGAGCAGTCCTGACGGGCGACACCACTTGATGCTGAACGGCGAGATCTACAACTACCTCGAGCTCCGATCCGAGCTGGAGGCCACGGGGCTGCGGTTCCGCTCGCGCTCCGACACCGAGGTGCTGCTCGAGGCCTACCGCGCCTGGGGCGTGGCCGTGCTGCCGCGGCTCGTCGGCATGTTCGCGATCGCCATCCTCGATACGGTCGAGCGGCGGCTGCTGCTCGCGCGCGACGCGTTCGGCATCAAGCCGCTGCATGTCTCGGCGTGGGATGGCGGGTTCGCGTTCGCGTCCGAGCCCAAGGCGCTCATGAGTCTGCCGCGTGTCTCGCGCCGCGTGGATCCGCAGCGCGTCTACGACTACCTGCGCTTCGGCCTCACCGATCATGGGGATGCCACGATGTTCGCG
>JAHFBW010000315.1 GCA_023249845.1 Candidatus Eiseniibacteriota bacterium | reverse complement strand
AAAGCGCCCGACCTGGTAGAGCCCCGTATCCCACGGCTCGGCGATGAGCTTGCAGTGGGCGAGCGCGGGATCGCGAGCGATCCGCTCGATCAGCGCCGGATCGACGAGCGGCTCGCCACGTTCGCCGCGCGTGAGCGTCGCGGCGAGGTCGAAGCGGAAGCCGTCCACGCGCATGTCCACCGCCCAGAAACGCAGCGCGTCGAGGATGAGCCGCGCTGCGGCAGGACGGGCTGCCGCGAACGTCTGGCCGCAGCCCGTGTGGTCGATGTCACGCCCGCGCTCATCGAGCAGGAAATAGCCCGAGGGATCGAGGCCGCGCCACGAACGGGGGGTCGCGCGGGGTCCGCCCTCGCCGGTGTGGTTGAACACCACGTCGAGCAGCACCTCGAGCCCCTCCGCGTGCAGCGCTCGCACCATGTCGCGGAACTCGCGGAGCACGCCGGCCGCGGTGGGGCGCGACGCATACGCCGTGCGCGGCGCCATGAACGCGAGCGGCGCGTATCCCCACGCGTTCAAGAGCGGGCGACCATCGAGCGGATTGGTGCGGGCGTTCTCGGTCTCGTCGAACTCGGCGACCGGCATCAACTGCACGGCCGTGACGCCGAGCCGGCGAAGCCATTCGGCGCGCTGCGCCAGGCCCGCGAACGTACCCGGGTGCTGCACGCCGGCACTCGGGTGCGCGGTGAACGCGCGCACGTGCAGCTCGTAGATGACGCTTCGCTCTAGCGGTGTGCCGGGATGGTGGTCGTCCTGCCAGTCGTAACCACCCAGGTCGCAGACCACGGCGCGACGAGCCTGGCGTGACGCGGCGCGGTCGGCCCAGACCTCCGAGCCCGCGATCCCCTTGGCGTAGGGATCGAGCAACAACGGCCGTGGGTCGCGCGCACCCGGGGAACCCGACGTGCCCGCGTCGACGCGCCAGCCGTACTCCGTGCCGGCGCCCAGAGCCGGAACGAACACGTGCCACGTGTCGCCGCTTCGATGCCGTTCCGGGTCGAGCTCGAGCGCTGCGAGCGCGGCACCGCCAGGTGAGAAGAGCACGAGCGTGAGCGCCACGGCGTGCGGCGCGTGCACCGCGAAGTTCGTGCCCCCGCGCCCCGGTGTTGCGCCGAGCGGCTCGGGCGAGCCGGGTTCAGCGACGACGGGGGCGGGTGGGCTCGGCTTGGGCTCGGTCATGGGGCGGCCCCGGTCGGGGTCCGGGCCCAGAATAGACGAACCCCGGACCCTTGCGGGTCCGGGGCCGCCGCCCGCGGCTAGAGGGCCGCACTCAGCGCGCGGGCACGAACGTGAGCGCCGCGGAGTTGATGCAGTAACGCAGGCCGGTGGGCCCAGGGCCGTCGTCGAAGACGTGACCCTGGTGGCCGCCACAGCGGGCGCATTCCACCTCGACGCGAACCACGCCGAGCGAGCTGTCGCGGTTCTCGACGAGAACGCCCTTGAAGGCGGGCCGCCAGAAGCTCGGCCACCCGGTCCCCGAGTCGAACTTCGTGTCGGACGAGAACAGCGTGAGCCCGCAGCCCGCGCAGCGGTAGGTGCCCGCGCGGTGCTCGTTCCAGAGCGCGCCGGTGAACGCGAACTCGGTTCCCTCCTCGCGCAGCACGTAGAACCGCTGCGGATCGAGGATGCGGCGCCACTCCTGCTCGGTCTTCTGCACGCGGGTGAAGGCCGGCGCGGCGGGAGCCTCGGTGGGGACCAAGGGGCGAGCCGACCGCGGCGCGGGCCTTTCGCGCGCAGCGGCGGGAGAGGCGACCAGCGCGGCGGCGACAAGGCCCAGGAAAGTGAGGAGGAGCGGCGTGAGTCTCATGGAGTTCCCCCTGTTGGATGCCTGCGATTCGTACCCAGTGTCGCCTCTTCTACGGGCGAGGTGAAGGACTGGGATGGGGCCTTGGCGCTGTTCCTGTTCAGGCGGGGTCAAAGTTGCGGTCGGACCGCCTGGAGGGCGGCATCCGCCGCAGGGCCAAGTGTCTCGCACAGGCCGAATGAGCCGATGGCGCCGGCTGAAGCCGGTCCGGCGCGAGCTTTCGCGCGGGGCTCACGGCGCGGCTCACGGCGCTTTGGGCGGGGAGGAGAAGGGAGCGGGAGCGCCCCGTCACGCGCGTCTGCGTAGCAGTCGCGACTACGCCGCCATTCGCGGCGGCTCGGGGTGCCTCACGTACAGGTCCATCTCGTGGCGCGTGAACGAATCCCACAGCCTGCCCGTATCGTGCAGGCGCACGAACGCATCCACCACATCGCTGAAGAACTGCGTTCCCGAGTGGCGGCGCAGCTCGTCGCACGCGACCACCGGCGGCAACCCGTGGCGGTACGGCCGCTCTTCGGTCATGGCATCGTACGCCGCGCACACCATGATGATGCGCGCCCCGATCGGGATGCGCTCGGCGTCGAGCTGGCGCGGGTAGCCGCCGCCGTCCGGCCGCTCGTGGTGCGAGTAGATGATCTCCGCGACGTTCGCCATGCCCGGGATGTCGCGCAACATCTCCCAGCCGATCGTCGGATGCGTCTGCACCATCGCGCGTTCGCCGGCGTCCAGTGCTCGCGGTGTCTGCACGACGTCGTTCAGGATGGCATAGCGGCCGAGGTCGTGCAGCATCGCGCCGAGTTCGATGTCGGCATGCTGGCTCTCGGGCACGCCCAGCTCGCGGGCCACGCGCACGGCGTAACGCGCGATGCGGAGCGAACGCCCGCGCGTGTGCGGGTCCGCGGCATCGATGACGTGCGTGAGCACACGCACCATGCGCATGAGGGGCTGGCTCGCTTCCATGAGAGGTCTCCCGTGAGTGCGGTCCGCCGGCGGCCGCTTGGCCCTGCCCGGCACGGACCCGGTTCTCCCCCGGTATCGGCCCGGCGCCGAGCGGACTGAACCCGCGATTCCCGCCGCCCGAACGGCAGTATTTGTTCAAGAATCAGGCCCAGATGACCGATGCCTCGTGCATGGCACCGGACTTTCCATTCGAGTTCGCTCCCGACGAGAACGGTTCGTTCCAGGCGAGCGAGACCGCTGAGCCCACCGTTCTTGCGTGGCGTTCCACCGAGGACTGGGGCGACGTGCGCCGCCTGGTCGTGCGCACGGACGCGCGCGTGGCCGAGCTCATGCTCGGACTCGTGCGCGAGACCACCGCGGCGCGTCATGACGAGTCCGAACTGCTCAAGGTCATCAGCCGATTCGCGTTCGAGGCGTTCCCCAACGCCACGCACCACGTGCTGGCGGCGCGCGAGATGGAGGAGGCGCCGCTCCGCACGCTCACGGCCGTCGCGCGCAACGGCGACAGCTCGCGCGTCGCGATGTCGCGCACGATCGTCGAGCGCGCGCTCCGCGACGGCCACGCGCTCCTCTATGTGCACGGGCAGGATCCTGGCAAGGCCAGCGAGAGCATCGTGTTGTCCAGACTCGAGACCGCCATTGTGGCACCGCTGTTGGGCAGCAGCGGCCGACCGCTCGGCGTCCTCCAGCTCGACGTGAGGCGCCCGGCGCGCGGCCGGTTCACGAAAGACGACATGGACCTGCTGTCCGTGCTCGCGAGCCAGGCCGGTCTGGCGCTCGAGAACCTGTGGCTCCACCAGCGGCAGCAGCGCGCATTCCAGTCCACGATCGCGGCGCTCGTGCATTCGCTGACGCTCAAGGACCTCGAGGCGGCGCAGCACAGCGAGCGCGTTCAGAAGGTGGCGCTCGTGATCGGCCGGCGGCTGCGCCTCGCCCCGGTCGAGGCCGAGGTGCTGTCCGTCGCCGCGCTGTTGCACGACCTGGGCAAACAGGGCGTGCGCGACGAAGTGCTGTTCAAGCCCGGCAAGCTCACGAGCGAGGAGCGCCGGGAGATGGACCTCCACGCCGCGCACACGCAGGGCATCCTCGACATGATCGAGTACCCGGCCGAGCTGTGGGACGTGCCTCGAATCGCGGCCTACCATCATGAGAAGATGGACGGCTCGGGCCCGTTCGGGATCGCCGGCGACAAGATTCCGCTCGCGGCGCGCGTCATCTCGGTGGCCGACGTGTTCGATGCGCTGGTGAGCGACCGC
>JAHFBW010000314.1:1586-4025 GCA_023249845.1 Candidatus Eiseniibacteriota bacterium | reverse complement strand
CGAACTCCTCGTGGTCGTAGACCTTGCCGGTCACCTTGACCGGCGTCTCGCCCGGCACGAATGCCGTGCTCGCATGGTGCTTGCCGGCGAACGCGCGCACGCTCGACTTCAGAGCGTCGAGGTCGGTGTCGCGTTCAGATCTCTCGGGCATGGAGGCGTCTCATCCGGGGCAGGCAATCGTTGAGCGCGTCGTCGAGCGGCAGGCGCTCCACGCCGAGCAGGGACTTCCAGTGGTCGCTCCTGAGTCCGCCGCGCAGCGGGCGCAGCGCGGCCTGGTGCAGGTCGGCCGTGGACCGCTCCTCGATGAGCGAGGCATCCGCGCCGAGCAGGGCCGCCACCCGGCGTGCCAGCTCGCCCCGCGACACCAGGTCATCGCAGCCTGCGTGCAGGAGCCGGGGCGATCCCGGCTGCAGGATAGCGCCCCGCTCGAGCAGCGTCACGCCCTGGTCGGCGAGCCACGTCGCGTAGGCCGGCGTGGCGAGCTGGTCGCTCGGCACCACCAGCGGCAGCCGGTCGCGCAGATGCGTGACGCAACGGTGCACGAAGTTCCGGTCGTCGAAGCCGATGTCGAACACATTGGTGATGCGGATCACGAGTGCGCGTGGGACGGCAGCGACGAGCCCCTCGGCCGCGAGCTTGGAGCGGCCGTACGCGCTGAGCGGGTGGGGCGGGGCGTCCTCGGCGTAGGGGCCAGCCGTGCCATCGAACACGTAGTCCGTGGAAAAGTAGATGAGCGGCACCGCGTGACGTGCGCACCATTCGGTGATGGGCCGCAGGTCGTCCACATTGCGTCGCTGCACCTCGGCGGGCTCCGTCTCACAGCGGTCCACGTGCGTCATGGCGCTGGCCATCACCACCAGCTCGGGCGCGAACGCGTCGAGGAACGGCCCCGGCGCGGGCCCGAGTTCGAACGGCACGAGTCCCGCGCGCGGGTGCGAATGGCTCGTGCCGGTGACGCGCGCCCCGGTGCGGGCGAGGCGCGCAAAGAACGCGCCGCCGACCAGGCCGCCGGCGCCGATCACCAGCACGTGCGCGAAGCGAGGGGTGGCCTGCGGAGTGGGCATGGAGCGCGCACACTAGCGCAGCGAACGCGAGCGGCCAACGCGTCCCGCCTCCGCGTGCGCCCGGCGACTTCTGGTAGGGTGTCGCGCCATGCGGAAAGCCATCCTGTTCTTCGCGAGCGCCCTGCTGCTGTTCATCGCGGGCTCGGCGTGGATCGCGCTCTACCCCAACGTGCCGGCGGACTTGGGCGGGGTCGAGAACCTCGACGCGCACGCGCTGCGCGTGCGCATCCCGGTGGGCGAGGGCGACCACCTCGACGGCTGGTACGTGCGCGGCACCCGGCCCGCCACGGTGATCCTGTTCGCCGGTTACGCGCGCGACCATCGCCGCATGTGGCGTTACGCGCACTTCCTGCTCCGCGACGGCTACCACGTGCTGGCCGTGGATTTCCGCTCGGCGCGCATGCTCGACCGCAAGCCCACGACGCTCGGCTACTGGGAGCTGCGCGACGCCCGCGCCGCGCTCGACTGGGTGCGCGCGCGCCCCGAATCGCGCGACCAGCGCGTCGCACTGTTCGGCGAATCGCTCGGCGGCTCGGTGGCGCTGGCGGTCGCGTCCGAGCGGCCCGACGTGAGCGCGGTGGTGGCGGATTGCCCGTTCGCGAGCGCCGATGCCTCCATCGCCGACGGGTTCCGTCTGGTGCTGCACCTGCCGCCCTACCCCCTCGCCCCGCTCGCCCGGCAGCTCGGACGGCTCATCACCGGGCACGACCCGGGGGAGTTCGACGCGACCGCCGCGCTGCGCGCGCTCAACGGGCGCCCGGTGCTGCTCATCCAGACCCGGATGGGGGACCGCTTCTCGCGCTCGCAGGTGGAACGGCTCACCACCGCCGCGGGACCCGGGACCGAGACCTGGACCGTGGACGATGCCAGGCACACCGAGGTGTGGATCCAGCATCGCGAGGAGTATGAGCGACGTGCGGGCGGGTTCCTCGCCGCGAGGCTGGGTGGCATCGTGGCGCCGCCGGAGCCCGGTGCGGGCGGGGCGAAGGGCGCGAAGCCTTCCGGGCGCCCGCAGGCGAAGCCATTCGCGAGAAGGCGCGGCTCGTGAACGCCACGGTGTGGCTCGGGACGCAGGGCTGGTCGTACCCCGACTGGAACGGTGTGTTCTATCCGCCGGGTTCAAAGCAGGAAGACCGGCTCCCGTTCTACGCCGAGATCTTCGACACCGTCGAACTCGATACGACTTTCTATCATGCACCGAAGCCCACCATCGCGCGCTCGTGGGCGCGGCACACGCCCACGGGCTTCCAGTTCGCGGCCAAGCTGCCGCGAGCCATCACGCACGATGCGCTGTTGCGCGACGGCGGTCCGGCGCTTGGCGCGTTCGCGCGCGCGCTCGAGCCGCTGGGCGACAAGCTCGGGCCGTTGCTGGCGC
>JAHFBW010000314.1:0-1576 GCA_023249845.1 Candidatus Eiseniibacteriota bacterium | reverse complement strand
GAGTTCACGCGCGACGACGATTCGGCACGAGTACTGGAAGCCTTCCTCGCTGCCCGTCCGGCGGCCGTGAAACTGGCGCTCGAGTTCCGGCATGCGTCGTGGCACGTGCCCGCTACGTGGGACCTGTTCCGCCAGCACGGCGTCGCGGTGGCGTGGACGGAATGGCGCGAGCTGGCCCGTGTCACCGAGGTGACGGCGGACTTTCTCTACCTGCGCTGGCTCGGCGACCGCCGCGAGATCGCGAAATACGACCGCGTGCAGATCGACCGCGAGGACTCGTTCCGCGCCTGGGAGGCGGACCTGATGAGCGCGCTGGGAGACGTTCGGGAGGTCTACGGCTACTTCAACAACCACTGGGCGGGCCACTCGCCGGCGAGCGCGAACGACATGAAGCGGAGGCTGGGGCTGGTGGCGGTCGAGGCGAAGGACCGCTGGCGGCAGAGGGAGTTGTTCTAGCATGACCGCGACGCTTCCGGAATCGGGGTTCGACGGTCAAGCGGCGAGCGTCCCTCCCGCCGCCTGGCGAGAACGTGGCAGGGAAGGACCGGTGAAGTGAGCGACCCGACTCTGGAGGGAGCTGGCGCCTCCGGGCCGCGTCGCGCGACCGTGGCGTTCATCTTCGTCACGGTGCTCATCGACGTGCTGGCGATCGGGTTGATCATTCCCGTGCTGCCGCGGCTCGTGCAGCAGTTCATGGGCGGCGACACGGCACGTGCCGCGAGCATGTACGGCATCTTCGGCACGACGTGGGCGCTCATGCAGTTCCTGTGCTCACCCATTCTTGGATCGCTGTCGGACCGCTTCGGCCGGCGGCCGGTGATCCTGTTGTCATGTTTGGGGCTTGGGCTCGACTACGTGTTCATGGCGCTCGCGCCCTCGCTCGGCTGGTTGTTCGTGGGGCGCGTCATCTCCGGCATCACGGCGGCCAGTTTCTCCACCGCGCTCGCCTACATCTCCGACGTCACGCCACCCGAGAAGCGCGCCGCAAGCTTCGGCATGATGGGCGCCGCATTCGGGCTGGGCTTCGTGCTCGGTCCCGCGGTGGGCGGGCTGCTGGGCGGGCTCTCGCCGCGTGCGCCGTTCTGGGCCTCGGCGGCGCTGGCGCTGGCGAACGTACTGTACGGCTACTTCGTGTTGCCGGAATCGCTGCCACGCGTACACCGCCGCCCGTTCGACTGGCGGCGCGCCAACCCGGTGGGGGCGCTGTCGCTCCTCGGCAAACGGAAGGGGCTGATCGGCATGGTGAGCGTGTACGGGCTCTACATGCTGGCGCACCAGGCGCTGCAGAGCACGTTCGTGCTGTACACCGCGCATCGCTACGGCTGGAACGCGCGCACGGTCGGGCTCATGCTGGCCGGGGTCGGGGCGTGCACCATCGTCGTGCAGGGCGTGCTCGTGCGCGTGGCGGTGCAGCGCTTCGGCGAGCGTCGCACGCTGCTGCTGGGGCTCACCGGCGGCGCGCTTGGGTTCACGGCCTATGCGCTCGCGGGCACGGGCGCGGCGATCATGGCGTCGGTGCCGGTGTTCGGGCTCATGTTCTTCACCGGCCCGCCGCTGCAGGGCCTGATGTCCCGCC
>JAHFBW010000313.1 GCA_023249845.1 Candidatus Eiseniibacteriota bacterium | reverse complement strand
CGGCGCCACGGTGACCTACACGGACGACGCCGGGCGCCACGCGTTCCAGCCCGACGTCTCTCTCTACAAAGGACATGTCGCGGGCGAGCCCACGAGCTGGGTCGTCCTGTCCATGGGCGCCTCCGGCGTGCTCGGCACCGTCCAGGGCGACGGCGGGCGCTGGACGCTGTCGCCCACGCAGCGCATGGCCACGCACGCGCCCGGCGGGCTCGGCGTGCACGCGTTCGCGCCCGAGGGCTCGCTGGCCGAGGCCGCGTCGCGCTTCGAGTGCGGCATCAATGCCGACAACGAGCTGCAGTACATCGTCCCGCATCCCGAGCGCGACGGCCAGGAGCAGGGCCTGACCGCGACACCCGATGCGACCCAGATCAACGGCCTGCGCTTCGACTTCAACGTGGCCGTGGACTGCGACTACGAGATCTACGGCGTCAAGTTCGCCGGCGACCTGAACGCCGCGACCTCCTACATCCTGACCGTGCTGGGGACCGTGAACCTCATCTACGAGCGCGACCTCGAGGCCACGCTCAAGTTCCCCTACGTGAACCTGTGGACCACGCAATCGGATCCGTACACGCAACCCACCACGGGCACGGAGCTGAGCGAGTTCCAGTCCTACTTCGGAACCACCAATGGCGGGGTGACACGCAACGTGGCGCACCTGATCTCGGGCCGCGGTCTGGGCGGCGGCATCGCCTACATCGACGCCATCTGCTCGGGCCCAGGCTACGGCGTGAGTGCCATCGACGCCGCCTATGCCTACCCCACCGCCACCACGACGTGGGATGTCGAGGTGATCGCGCACGAGCTGGGACACAACTTCGGCTCATACCACACGCACAGTTGCCAGTGGGCGGCGGAGGGACGTGTGCCCGCGCATACCACGCTCGACTCGTGCGTGGCTCCGGAAGGCGGCTGCATTACCTACACCAACCACCTGCCCCCCGACAAGGGTACGATCATGAGCTACTGCCACCTGGTCGCGGGCCTGGCGAACGGCATCCGGCTCGACTTCCACCCGGTGTGCGTGTCGCGCATGCGCGGCGTGATGTCGGGCTGCGGCGTGTTCAACACGCTGCCGCCACGGAACCCGACCGCCACGCTCATCTCCGGCGGCGTGCGGCTGTCGTGGACGCCGGGGGGCAGTTCGGGCGTGCTGCGCACCAGCGTGCTGCGGAGCCGCCTGCCGCTCGACTTGAACCCGAAATACCTCGGCAACACCACGCTCACCCAGTTCGACACGCCCGGGCTCGGCACCTACTACTACCGCATGCGCTCCGTGCGGAGCGCCGATTCGTCCGCCACGAGCGGTGAACTCAAGGCCACGGTGTGCGCGTTCGCCGCCACCGCGCCGGTCACGGTCGGCTCGCAGCCCACCGCCGCCGTGAGCGAAGACGTGAACGAGGATGGCATCCAGGACGTGGTGCTGGTGACCACCGGCGGCGAGAACCTCGTCACGCTGCTCGGCCAGGGCGCCGGCGGCGTGGGCAACGGCACGTTCGCCGCCCCGGCCAGCGTGGCGACCGGCTCGCAGCCGGCCACGCTTGCGCTGCTCGACGTGAACGGCGACGGCATCCTCGACGCGATCGTGGGCGCGCAGGGCGACGGCACGCTGAAGCTGCATCTCGGGCAGGGCAGTGGCGGCGTGGGTAACGGTACTTTTGGAGTCGCCACGACGCTCGCGGCGCTGACGTTCGCCCCCACCGCGATCGTGGTCGGGGACTTCGACGAAGACGGCATCGCCGATCTGGCGGTGGCGGGCGGCACCTCCTCACTCGTGACACTGCGCGGGCTCGGGACGGCGGGTGTCCCCAACGGCACGTTCGACGCGCCCGTCACCGTGAACACGAGCTCCCAGACGCGCGGGCTGATCGCCTACGACTTCAATGGCGACGGGATCACCGACCTCGCCGCCACCGGCGGCGGCGTGCGCATGCTGTTCGGCAACGGCACGGGCGGCACGGGCGACGGCACGTTCACGCTCGGCCCCACCTACAGCACGGGCTCGGTGCCGAACCAGATGGCGGTCGCCGACTTCAATGCCGACGGCATCGCCGACCTGGCAGTCTGCAACAACGGCGCCAGCTCGGTTTCCGTGCTGCTCGGCAATGGCACGCTCGGCGTGCCGGACGGCACGTTTGCGCCCGCCATCCCGGTGACCGCGGGCAGCGGCCCCAACGCCGTGAACATCGGCGACTGGGACCACAACGGCGTCCCCGACATGGCGGTGGCGAGCGCGAACAGCAGCAACGCCACCACCGTGCTGCTCGGCAATGGCGACGGTACGTTCGAGCCGGCCCAGATCTTCGCCACCGGCGGCAGCAGCCCCGCCTCGATCGCGGTGAACGACTTCAACGAGGACGGCACGCCGGATCTTCTGGCATGTAACAGGCTGTCACAGTCGGTCACCCGCCAGCTCGCCGGCTGCCCGGGCGTGCTGTCAAACGCGCTCAGCGTGACCGCTCCGAACGGCGGCGAATCGTGGATCGGCGGCACCGAGCACACCTTGGCTTGGACCAGGGGCGCGGGCGTGATGACCGTGGACCTGCAGCGTTCGGACGACGGCGGCACCAACTGGCGCACGCTCGCGCGCGGCGTTGCGGGCACGAGCTACGCCTACACCGTCCCGGCTCCGTTCACCTCGACCACGCGCATCCGTGTCGTGGACAGCCACGCGGCGCAGTTCGCCGATGCCAGCGACGCGAACTTCACGGTGCTGGATCCGGCCACACTGGCCGTGGGCGATGAACCGCCGACATTGGCACTGCTCGGCGCGTGGCCCAACCCGGCGCGCCAGGACCTGTCCGTGTCGCTGTCGCTGCCGAGCGGCGGCACGCGCGGGGCGCTGGAGCTGATCGACCTCCTCGGCCGGCGCGTGGCCTTCCGCGACCTGGCCGGGCTCGCCGCCGGCCGGCATCAGCTCACGCTGCTCGAGCGCCGCTCGCTCACGCCGGGCGTCTACCTCGTGCGGCTGACCCGCGGCGACGACGTGCGCAGCCTCAAGGTCGCGGTGCTGCACTAGAGTTTTCAGCGCAGCCCTTCCGGGCCCGGCGGACCCCCGCCGGGCCCGTTCTCCTTGTCCCCGGCCCGGGGCGAAGAAACCGTTTGCACCCCCCGACCGCCGGGTGTATTTATTCACTCTCACGCATACTTATGCACAGGGCCGAAATGGCCCGGCCAGGCTCCCCGGAGGGCTCCACGTGTCGCGTACCAGCAGGCTCACGACGATCGCCCAGATGCTCAGTGGCCGCCGCTTCTCGAGCCAGGAGGAGCTGGCCGGAGCACTCGGCCGCGCCGGCATCGACGTCACGCAGGCGACGCTGTCGCGCGATCTCCGCAGCCTCGGCGTAGCCAAGCGCTCGGGGGCCGACGGCAGCAACTGGTACGAGCTGCCCACGCCCGCCACCGAGGCGCTCGACCGCGGCCGGCAGTTGCTCGACCTGAAGATCTTCGTCAACGAGACGCGCGTGGCCCAGAACCTGGCCGTGGTGAAGACGCCGCCGGGTCATGCCAGCGCGGTCGCGCGCGCCATCGACCTGACCGGCTTCGACGCGCTCATGGGCACGGTGGCCGGCGACGACACGGTGCTGTGCATCCTCGGAGACGCGTCTTCGGCGCGCAGATTCCGGAAGCACCTGGATGTCCTGTCCGGCCGCACTGGAGCGGGCAAGTGACCGCCCCGGTCGTGGCGCCCGCCGCCACCCGCACCGCGTCGGCCGCGGAACGTGTGGGTACGACGCGCGGCCGCACGGCGCGCGTCGCGGTGCTCGGCGCGTCGGGCTATTCCGGGCACGAGTTCGTGCGACTGGCGCTCGCGCACCCGGGCCTCGAGATCGCGGCGCTGGTCTCGCGCGAGTTCGCCGGCCGCTCCGCCAGCGAGCTGCTGCCGGGCGTGGACGCGCGCGTCACGGCGCTGCCCGTGCCCGTCGCTCCCGACGCGCTGCCCGGCCTGCTCGCCGACGGCGTGTTCGACACGCTGGTGGCGTGCCTGCCGCATGGCGCGTGGAAGAAGCTGGCGCACGACATGCCCGAACT